>NZ_JAVDDW010000010.1:0-122625 GCF_030848585.1 Halobellus sp. H-GB7
CGAAAAGAGTGAGAACCAGTAACGGAACGAGCGAAATGAACGCTTGGTAGGCGATACTACCAGCCATGAACGTCACGTTCTCTTCACGTATCCGCCGCCAGACAACTCGAACAAACATGATAGATTCTCGAAAACGGTCCATTACGGCCAGTTACGGTCTGGAAATCGTTAGGAATTTGGATCGCGTTGGACCACGGTACCGCCAACGAGCATATGCGAAACCGTTTTTGTTCATGATCAAGCGCATGCTCGGCACTGCCGTGCGTGTACGGATCTGGTGGCTGGAGTTCCGTGAAATGATCCTCAAGGCCACCGTCCACAACCTCTGCCGGAGCGTCCGGGAGCCCGAACCTGAGACAGGAGATATCGGGCCCTCGCTCCGTGAATCCGCTCGTACCGGCGAGCGATATGATGAAATTCTTGATACCAAGGGGAATAGCCCCACTAGATGAATGGTCTCGAACTAACGCTCCGCCTACTCAGCGGTGTTTTACTCATCCTCGCGAACGGATTCTTCGTCGCAATCGAGTTCGCGCTCACTCGCGTGCGACAGTATCCCAAATCCGAGTTCGACGTCCCGGGACTCGAGCGAGCCTGGGAGATGACACAGGACCTCGAAATATATCTCACGAGCTGTCAGGTCGGCATCTCTGCGACGAGTATCGCCGTCGGCATCGTCGCGGAACCTGCCTTGGCTTCGTTGATCGATCCAGTGTTCGAGAATACGCTGCTCACGTCGATTGGAGCGGGTGGCATCCTCGCGTTCGTCATCATCAATCTGGTCCACCTGACCCACGGTGAACAGACACCCACGTATCTCGGGGTCGAGCGGACGAAGTTCGTCGCTCGGTACGGCGCGACACCGCTTTACTGGTTTGCCAAACTGCTCTACCCGGTCATCGTGCTCGGAGACAGCGTCGCCAAATGGACACTCGGGTTGTTCGGTGTCGAAATGACCGGTGCCTGGCTAGAAACCGAAACCGACCGGGTCGAATCGCGGGCGGACCTCCGTCACCGCCTCGGGACCTTGCTCGACCGAGGGAACCTTTCTGAGGAACGGCAAGAAGAAATCCTGAACGCCTTCACTGTCGGCGAACGGCCCGTCAGCGACATCATGACCGATCGTGAGGACAGTATTTTTCTCTCGACAGCCGTCTCCGCCCAGGAAAATTTCGATCGAATCGGAACAAGTCCGCATACGCGATTTCCCTTGATTGGTGACGATCCAGCAGATTATCGAGGGGTTGTCTACGTCCCTGCAGTTGTCGATCAGATCGACGAACTCCGGCGTGGCGAGGTCACGTTCGAGGATATCGCCGCTCCACCGATGACGCTTCGAGCAGACACGCTCATCAGCGATGCCGTCGACCAGTTTCAGGACGAACACCAGGAACTCGCGCTCGTGTATGATGAGGACGAGGAGAACGTCGTGGGACTGATCACCGCAACGGACGCTCTCGAAGCAGTGATGGGTGAGATCGAAGACCCGCTCGACATCAAACTCCAGGAACGAAAGAGCGTCCCCCAGTGAACTGGCCGTACGAGTCCAATGTCGGCGGAATCTCCACGACCTCCTCTTCGGGGTGTCAGAGAACTAGTCACAAATGGTCCGTCAACCGTCGATTGATGAGTTTGGTGGGCTGTTCGGCTCACGCATAGTACCCGAAAGAACTGCTATCTATCAATAACGCCGTGATGGATACAACGCGCGTATTTACCACTGAACTCGATTTAGACAGAAACTGAACTGAGTGGGACAGATAGTGGTAGGACTGGTCATCATCCCGTTAGCCGACGGTTCCCGAGTCACGTCCGTCCATCGTCCTCAGTCGCCGCCACTCACCGAGCGACGATGACGGGAACGGGCGAGTTACTGAACACTTTCTGGGCGACGTTCCCGATGACCAGTCGATCGACCAACGAGCCGCCGTGGCTTCCGATTACGACCGCATCGAAGTCGTCGGCTCTATTCACGATCGCCCGAGCCGGATGTCCCAGCTGAACCTCGGTGGTGATTTCGACATCATACTTGGCGGCGAGGTCCTGAGCGTCATTGAACACCTCCTTGGCGCGCTCCTCGGCGGCCTCTTCAATGTCCTCCTCAAGAGCAAGTGACGTGGCTTCGCTCCCCCACGGTGACGGTCCGCCCACGACGTGCAAGACAGTAATGTCCGCGCCGGGATGATTCTCAAGGACGTACTCAAGCGCTCGCTGGGCCATCTCCGAGTCATCCATCGGAACGAGAATCCGTGAGATCATACAGTAACTACCGTCAGGGCGTGCATAAAATGGTGGTTCGCTCGTCCCAGGATAAGCGACGTATTACCACCAGCTGCTGAACGCACGCTCTACATCTTGCACGCGGGGAGTGACCTGTCAGTGGTCCATAAGTTGAAACCGCCAGATTCTGAACTTATCAGTCCACGGTTGACGGATCACTAGGAGTTGCTTTGGACCCGTGGGCCGGCAACAGAACAGCGTACACCTGACGAAGACGGTGCTGTATCTCAGTGTAGCTTCAACCCTCTCCTTGCGAGTGCTTCCCCTCATCAATCGGGCGGTAGTACCAACCTCTGACAGAAACAGGATGCAAGACTTAGAGCGTGAGGGCGCGTTAAAAATATTGATTCCGAATTGAGGTATGAGAATTAAATCCTCTGCCGCCGAATATCAGGGGTAAATCTCCCTCTCACCCCTTCTTATAGTGTCCTCAGAGAGTGAGTTCAGCAGTTGTTCAACAGGGCAGTCTCGGTGAGGAGATATACGGGACTGATTCGATACTCACAACAGTCAGCTCGCTTTGAAGTCGTTTTAAATAATTTTAGTAGATGGAACGAGAGGGCCCCATATGGACACACGACAATTGATCAACCCTAGCTCCCATCTCCACCGATGGTAAATGTCGCGCTCTCGCTGGCGCAAGTCGTCCTTGCGCTGGCTCTGGTGGTGTTGAACGGCTTTTTTGTCGCTGCAGAGTTCGCCTTCGTACGGATACGAGGGACATCGGTCGAACAACTTGCTGAGGAGGGGCGCCCCGGTGCGGGGACACTCCAAGAAGTGATGGTGAGCCTTGACGATTATCTCGCGACGACGCAACTCGGCATCACCATCGCCTCACTGGGGCTGGGGTGGGTCGGCGAACCAGCCGTAGCGGCGCTCATCGAACCCGTACTGGAACCGATTCTCCCGGGGGGTCTCATCCATCTCGTCGCTTTCGCAATCGGCTTCAGTATCATCACGTTCCTCCACGTCGTCTTCGGTGAACTCGCGCCGAAGACGCTCGCAATCGCCCAGACCGAGCGACTCTCCCTGTTCCTCGCCCCGCCGATGAAAGTCTTCTATTACATCCTCTATCCGGGAATTGTCGTCTTCAACGGGGCTGCCAACGCATTTACGCGAGCACTCGGCGTGCCCCCCGCTTCCGAAACGGACGAGACGCTCGGCGAGCGGGAGCTCCTTCGGGTACTGACTCGATCCGGTGAGGAAGGAGACATCGACGTTGCAGAGGTGAAGATGATCGAGCGGGTCTTCGACCTCGACGACGTCGTGGTGCGGGAGGTCATGGTTCCACGACCGGACGTGGTGAGCGTTCCCGCCGATGCCGCGCTCTCGGACCTCCAGTCGATCATCCTCGAGGCTGGTCATACCCGCTATCCAGTTCTTGGTGCCGACGACGACCAGGTGATCGGATTCGTGGACGTCAAGGACGTGTTACGAGCTGAGGTGGAGGGCGGTGACGCCGAGATAGTCGGCGACATCGCCCGCGAAATCGTCATCGCTCCCGAGACGATGGCGCTGAGCGATCTCCTGAGACAGTTCAGGGAAGATCAACAGCAAATGGTCGCAGTTATCGACGAGTGGGGGGCATTCGAGGGGATTGCAACGGTTGAAGACGTTGTCGAGGCGCTCGTTGGAGACCTCCGGGACGAGTTTGATATGGACGAGCGTGAACCTTCGATTCGCCGGCGTGACGATGAGGGGTACGACATTGACGGGGGCGTCCCGCTATCGAAAATCAACGACATGATCGAGGGGGATTTCACAAGTGAAGAGGTCGAAACGATCGGTGGACTGGTACTCGAGCAACTCAACCGTGCGCCGGAACGTGGCGATCGCGTTGAGGTCGCCGGGCACGTCGTTGAGGTGACGAGCGTTGAGGGGACCCGAATTTCGACGGTCCGGGTCCACAAACGTGAAGAGGATGATTCAGTGGTAGACTGATCTGGATTATGGTAGCCGGTCGGAGGTCCAGAGACCCTCGATCGGCAGAGATCTGAGATTCGCACGAAAGCGAATCGATGGACGACTGCGATACCAGACACGCGCGTTGTATCATTCAGCGGCTTCAGGAAGATGATCTGAATTTGTTATTTTGATTGCTGGGTGATTTACTCGCAAGTCAACGGTTAAAGCTACACTTATCCCTGCTTTACTCCTCGCTCGTTGGCGCGCACTGCGGTGCTCTGTGAGCACGAGGGCTCACGCCTTAGTTTAGCGATATATGTACAGGAGTTCGATAGTCATGAGCTATTTCCCAGAACCGCTACTCCCCGCGTCCAACCGTGATGACGGGAACTGGTGCAGAGCGGACAGTCTTCTCGGCGACGCTCCCGAGCAGTATTCGATCAGTCCCGCGTCTCCCCGTCGTTCCCATCGCGACGACGTCGATGTCGTTCGATTCCACACAGTCGAGGATTTCTTCGACAGGTTCTCCGTGTTCGATGTGCCGTACGGTATTGGACACGCCGTGTGTCTCTGCCTCCGAGAGAAGATCATCGACGGCATCGATTGCAGCTTGTTCATTTTCCCCTTCCGATGCGGCCGATCGAACGTCCAGACCGAGGGCGGTGTCGTCCACGACGGACAGACCGTGAACGGTTGCATCGAGAGCCGCCGCAAGCGAGAGGCCGTGATCTGCAGCAGTAGTCGCTCCGGCACTACCATCTGTTGGAATGAGGATGTTCTCGTAGGGAAAAACCAGTTGCTCGTCCGGTTGCATCCGGGCCGTGAGAACCGGAACGGAAGATAGGCGAACGACCTTCTCGGAGACACTCCCGACGAAATATCGGGAGACGCCCGTCCTCCCTTGGGATGGCATCACGATCAGGTCGTGGTCGTACCGCTCGGCGTACTCGGCGATCGTCGGCGCCGGATTCCCCTGGATGACGTCAGCATCGTGGGTTACATCAAGCGTGCGCAGTGTTTTCTTAGCATCCTCAACGATGTCCTCGCCCCGTTCGACGAGTGCGTCGACCACCTGGTTTTCGACGACGGTGACACTGTCACGTGTGGTATCAGCGACGAAGAGGACGTGGATAGTGGCGTCGGCCCAGTGCGCGATTTCGGCAGCGTGATGAAGTACTGCCGCAGCTCCATCACTCCCATCGAACGGAAGAAGGATGTCTTCGTACATACTATGAACAGGTACGAGAACCACTCCCAAATGGTTTGCCGCCCGGTTCCACGAGGTGTCGAGAATAGATGAGTGCCCTGCCACGTCGGCGTCTTCTCAAGAGTGCCGGCGTCGGTCTTGGGAGCTTTCTGCTGTTTGGAATAGTGACGGGGTTGATCCCGAATCCCATATACGTTCGAATGGTCTCCCGAACACCGGCCGATTACCTATTTCTCGTTGCGACGTCGGTATTTGCTGCGGTATTCGTCTACCAGCGGTCGTTAGCTGACGAGCCACTCGGAGACCGACTCGCGGCTGGTGGTGTTGTCGGGGGATTCCTGGCCTTCGGCTGCCCCATCTGTAATGCAGTCTTACTGGTACTATTCAGTTCTTCAGCACTGATGACCTATTTCGATCCGTTGCGTCCGCTACTGGGACTGGTGATGCTCCTGGTTTTTGTCGGACTTCTCTACTACCAACGACGACGCTGTGAGGTTTGTTGATCCGCTTCACAATACGTACCACTCACGATAGTACCCGATTGGCGCGGGCGCGTTCACGCGCTCTCCGTCGCCGACGGCTCTGTGCTGTGGTCCCACCACGTAGATGCTGATGCCGGTGGCCGAACCTTCACAGAGCCGGCCGCTGTCTACGACGAGACGCTCTATCTCGGGTCACAGTCGGGCAATACCGGCGTGGTTGCACTGGACGCCACGACGGGTGACACACGCTGGACCAAATCCACGCCTGCCGTGACCGCCGGCCCAGTGGCACATCCAGAGGGAGTCGTTGTACAGAGTCACCAACTCGTTACGGCGTTCGGTCTCGACGGCACGCGTCGGTGGTCGTTCAGCGTCCGTGAAGAGACTGCCAGACCGATCGCAGTCGATGATTGATACGCATCTACCGACACCGGCAGGAGTTGGCAATCAAACACCTAGTTAGGGTGATTCTGCATTCGGTTCGCGATCTTCTTCGGCAAGCAACTTCTCGCGGGCCGAATTGACGTTCGAGCGGACGGCGTCCTCGGTGACGCCTCTAATATCGGCCCACTGGGCGACGGTGTAGCGCTCGGCCTCCTCGACGACAGTCCAGTCGACAGCCTCGTGAAGCGAGCAATCGCCGGCGACCAGCTCGGCGATCCGCTCGAGGAAGTCCTTCTCCTCCCAGGCAAGGGCGACTTCGTCGAATCGATGGTTATCCCGATTGTAGACCCCGAACATCTGGACGGCACCGTCGCGCTCCAGGTCGGCCCGAACGTGAGCCGGGAGGGACTCCAGCGCTTCCTGTGGTAGGGGATACGCGGAGACATCGTGGAGTGAGGCGACATCGAACGGGGTCAGGCCACGGTGTGAGACATCACCGAATTTCATCAAGTACCCCGTCTCCGAGGCGAGCTGCGTCCGTCCTTCAAGCAGGTGCTCGGCCAACGCTGGATAGTCGTCTCGGTCGACCGAGCCGGTCTTGAAGATCGTCACGAAGTCACGGTCGCCGCCACTGGGGGGATGTGCTGCCATCAGTCGTCAGCCTCCGTTGTACGACCCAGATTCGTCTTCACGGATTATGAGTCTGCCTCCGGGGCACCGTGTCCTCAGCGTCTGTGTCCCGGAGCGTTGCGGCGCGGTCGGCGAGCATCCGGAGTACCCAGAGCCGGCGCTGATGCTGGTTCTCGTAGCCCACGTACTCTCGGACCGTCTCGACGTCGTGCATACAGGCAACGCCGCCCCGGATGAGCCGTTGGTTGCCCGTCTCGAGGAGCGTCGCAGGAGGGAGCGCCTCCAGGATCGATTGGGAGGGACGTTCGGACATGCGTGGCTACTGGTCCGTTGCTTCGAAGTGGTTACCCCACAGGTGGAATCCGAATACAGAATGTGGGGTAACCCGATCGACTTGAGCTGCCGTGGATCGGAATCCCATCGATACTCACTCCTCGACAGTATCCGACGCCCGACTGTCGGACCGGTCACCGAACCGTGGAACCGTCGACGCGTCGCGACCGTTGAGCGTCTGCTGGCCGGGGGTCGAGGAAGCGAATAGCGGCTCCTGTTCACCGGCGTCCACACTGCCGGCGCTCGTTTGCGGCCGGTCGTCGACGAAGCTCCCGCTCGTGGGGACATCGATTCGGGTCGATCGCTGATGGCCGACCTCGATGCCGTGATCGGTGAGCGCGGTTTTGACTGCACCCGTCTCGACCCCCAATCCCTCCGTCCCGAAGACTGCCTGGCGGTGGACCGAAAGACCGAGGCGTGAATGGTCGTCTGTTGGTTCGTGATCTGACTGTTGCGAATCGTCGGTGGGCATGAGGTGCTGAGGGAACTGGCGGTACAGAATCGCCAGCTTCCCCGCCCCATTTGAGGTGTTAAATTTCGTCTGTCAGTAGTGATCTTGTGGAGTCGTTCTCCCATTTCGACTCGTCTCA
The DNA here is from genome assembly GCF_030848585.1 of Halobellus sp. H-GB7. NCBI lineage: Archaea > Methanobacteriati > Methanobacteriota > Halobacteria > Halobacteriales > Haloferacaceae > Halobellus > Halobellus sp. H-GB7. Next base: position 7,812 of record NZ_JAVDDW010000010.1, read on the forward strand.
GTCCAACGGTCACAAGTCGGCCCTCGCGAACGCGCCTCCCCGCGGACCGTCCCCCTCGATGTACTGCCCCTCAAGGTGAACCTCCAGCGCGTCCGGTCGTCCACCGACGAAGCGCCCGGTCACGGTGAACGGGGTGACCCACGGTCCCCGCCCGTCGTCGTTGTCACTGGTTCGGCACGCATCGTTGGGAGCGGCTTCGACGTACACCTCGGCCGTGCGGTCGTCGACGAGGACGTGAGCGAGCGCGAATCCGTCACAGTCCCACTCGAGGTGGCCTCGTCCGTCGACGGTGAATCGGTCGTCGTCGACGCTAATCGAGAGCTCGTCGGGCACTGTCCCGAGGAAATCCCGAGTTCGGTCCGTACCAATCGAGAGAGTCACCTCCGTCAATCCCAGCCCATCGACAGGATCGTCGACCCAGGGGTGATCGTTGGTCGGAGGGCTGTCGACGGGACCATCGATAACCTCGTCGCTGCGTTCTGACGGCTCTCGGCTGGTCTCATCCTGCTCCGCATCACCGGAGGTCGTCGCTGGCTCTGCCGTGTCGGTCGTGCGTCCCGAATTCGAGTCATCGGCATCGCTCCCCTCCCTGTCACCAGCGCTGACAGCCGGGGCATCGCCGTCCGGATCTGGCTGCCCGAGAATACTGGCACAGCCCGCCAGCGATACCGCCGCGGCTGACGAAACCGCCGCAAGAACGCCTCGCCGCTGCCATCCTCGTCGCTCGGAACGACTCAGGTGCTGGTTCGGGTGGTTTGGACGGAGCCGACGACGTGAGGACATATATCGTCTATTTCCTCTTCAGAGTCGCTCTACTAAGTAATTTCAGAGGGTGCGCGAACCGCAACTGTGCGCGCCACGTTGGCGAATCACGGCCATTCATCGTCCGGGAGTTGCGGCGTGTGGGTGCTCGCTACGGTTGGGCTGACGAACCGGCGAGCACGATACGGGATATCGAGGCCGTCGGTCACCGGCAGAAAGATCGACTCCTGAGCACCGAGGACGATCGACGCGAGCAGCTCGTGTTTACACATCACCCGCCACGGAGCGCCGGTCTTGAACGGGCACGAACAGACCAACCCATCGGACCATGGAAGCAACGGATATCGGCTTCCACTCGCGTACTCACCGACGAGCAACGGAGCCGGCAGGTCGAGCCCGTACTCGCTCGAAAGCGCTCCTTCCTCGGCTTTCCCACTGGAGAGATCCTGCTCGCGAACGACATATCGGGACGGGAGGTTTCGCTCTCGGGCGTATGTCTCGGGATCGTGATCGTGATCAAGGACGATCACCCCGACGAATCCGTTGTACTCGAGGAGATCGTGGTCCTCTGGCATCTCGCCGGAACCGTCGTCGATGAGCGTGCCGTATGAGGAACGCTTCAGCACCGAACAGAGGTTGAGGCGGGGAATCAATGTCCGGTACCACGTCTCCCGGCGGTCGCGCTCCGACCGGAGAGCAGCCTCCGGATCCGCAGCTGAGCGAGCTTGCCGAAGGCGATGGGCGAGAAACGCCGGAGCATCGACGAGTACATCCTCGTCGTCATAGCTCTCGTAGTACCGCACCTCTTCGGTGAGACGGCGCTGGCAGGTTCCCTCGGCATACTGCATCCCGAGTGGCTTCGCTCGCCCTGCACGATGCCAGGGGTCGGACTCAGCCGCGTCGCACTCTCGAGAATCGGAGTTCGTCAGGAGCTGATCGTACCGAATTGCCCCACCTGCCATGAAATCGAGGCGAATACGATGTTCGACCGGCTCGATGGCCGGCGGGTCTGTTTCGACATTGTAGTCGTAGGCTGCATCGATATCGGCTAGCGATCCCGGCGACAGTCCCAGCGACGGTAGCATCGACGAGGAGGCGTGGATGTGTCTTCGTGGCATCTGAATCAATCACTGTTTCTGGATTCTGTCCACATCCTGTTCGGACTGATAAAGCTGTGAGAGGCTCAGATATGTACTCAGAATCCGACGAGGAGACTGGCGAACTGATCGAGCCGGTCGTCGAGTCGCTCTCCGTCGTACACCGTGGTCTCGCGCTCATAATAGTCGGCGAGTTCCGAAGCGTCGGTCGAGAGACGTCCCGGCTGGGTATCGGTGGCGATGGTGAGCGAGCAGACGGGGGCATGGGCGGCTCGAATCTGATCGATGACGTCGTCGACGCTACTCGGCTCGCCGTCGGTCACGGCAACGATGAGGGGATCGTCGCGGTGACCCTCGACGAGTTGGCGTGCAAGTCCGAGAGCGTCCGCCAGCGGCGTTCCCCCACCGCAGTCCGTGTCGAGTAGTCCCGCTTGGACGTGGCGGGTCTCGACAGAGAAGGGTTTCACGAGCCGAGCGTGACCGTCGACGAAATCGACGATCGCCACCTCGATCCCGAGCCCCTCTGCGGCGACGGCGAACCGCGCCACCGCCTTCGTCGCGACCTCGATCTTCGGGGGCTCGCCGTTTCGCATCGAGCCCGAGCGGTCGAGAACCAGCACCAGTGCGTAGCGTTTCTCGCGGCCCGGTGTGTCGACCTTGCAGACCCGAGGGTCGCCGATCAGAAGTCGGTGGCCCGCGGTGGTGTCGTATCCACCGGCAGTCAATCCCCGCCGGATCCCACGATGCCGGTCGAGCCGGAGCTGTTTCTCAAGCGTGCCAGCAACTCGGGCAGCGCCGTCTTCTATGTCGGCCCACATCCCCGGTGGTGCATTGTCATCAGCGATGGGAACGAGCTCTAGTTCGTCGAGCTGGCCCGGGCCTCCAGAGCTCCCGCCGGCCGCCTGGTCGTCGTCTGAACTACCCCGATCGAGCCGGTGACTGAGGTCCTCCAGCTCACGCTCCAGCGCGTCGGTGTCGATGCCCTCCCGGTCTGCCTCGTCGTGAGCCGCAGTCCGGTCTGCGGTGAGTGCTTCCTCGTAGGTGTCTGTCTCGTCAGCAGGATCTCGATCGAGGACCTCAGCGTGTGCCGGCTCGGGAACGGCTGTGGGTTCCGATCCGTCCTCAGAGGGGGTACTCGGAGTTGGGGCCCCGCCTTCGGCTTGCTCGTGGCCGTAGTCGCGCTCATCGTGAGAGTCAGTCGCCCCTCCAGATGAGCGGTCGTTACGAGGAGTGCCGCCGGCGTCGAAGTCCCCGATGGTCGACTGTTGTGCGGTATCAGAGCTGTCATCCACCTCGTCACCGCTGGAGGGACGTTCACCGTACGAGGACTCGGGTTCTGTGTCCGGGCACTCGATGGAGCGAGCGAGTGCCCGAGCTCTGGGGTCGAGAGGCTTCGAGGTCTGCGACGGCTGGTCTCCATCGCTGCCCACCGATTGGGATGAACCATCAGAGTCTGAGCCGGGGGGATCGCCAGTATGGGTGTTCGGATCTTCAAGGCCAGGTGTCTCGTCGAGGTTTTCGTCGAGCGGATCCGGCGTGATTGTAGGCTGATCAAGGACATCCTGGAACGGATCGTCCGTTGCGCTCCGTTCGAACTGCGGGCGCTCGTCGCCCTCTCCGTCAGTCCCCTCGTCGCTCGAAGGGTCGGGTTCGGTCTCAGGACCAGCTGCTTCCGAGCTGCCTGAGTCCGGCGATGAGACGGAGTCCGCAGCGGTCTCTTGAGTATCGCCCTCCATTGGCGACTCGGCGGATGCTTCGGAACGGTCCTCGAGGAGCGGGAGGATCGCCGACTGCCAGGTCTCGACGACGAGCCGAGCTCGCCGTACAGATGCGGTCTTATCGTGGCTGTGGGTGACGTCGTCGCGTTCGGCGCTCCGGATCGCGAGGGCATCCCGCGCTAACCGCTGGAGTGCCTCCCGAACAGCATCGAAGCCCGTGGCATCCGCCTCCGACGCGAAGACGATCCGCTCGTCGTTCTCATCAAGGAGTACCTCCGTGATGCCCGTCGGATAGATCGCCCATTCGTAGAGCGCGCTCGTCACTGCGTCCCAGAAGGAGAACCGAACCTGCTCACCGTCGGGAATATCGTCGGGTACTTGCGAATGTATTCGACGGGTGAGTTCGAGTCGAATCTCGGCGTTGTCACTGAAGTTCGCCCCTTCAACGGCCTCCTGTTCGATGGCCCCATCCTCAATGATGTTGACGAGATCGTGGACCTGCTGGCGATAGTCGGGATCGATCTCGGTTTCGAGGAGTTCTGCGATGGGTCCGATAGCCGTCTTGAGGATATGGAGCAGTTCGTGAAAGGCGAGCCCGAACTGGTGGGCGTGATCGGCGGTCAGTTGATCGTTCACCGGGATTCGGTCTGGCGGTGCTGGTTTTGTCGTAACGAGGACGAGGAACTCGGCCTCCACGATGTCGAGCAACTGTGCGGCCTGCTGTCGTTCAAACTTGGTCGCGTCGCTGCTCACGAGCGCGTCGATGTCCGCTGGGAGGACCGCCGCGGTCTCGACAGCTGGAGTAAGAACGACTTCGATCTCGACACCGGAAGGTAAATGCGCACAAACGAACGCTCGAAGCCGATCGGTCCGGCTAGCCGAGGTGCGAACATGGGGGGGCGATATCGGGGATGAACCGCTCTACTTGATGTATTGTATTGGCCGGATGAGTCTCAGACATACGAATGCACGAGGGACCGTAGTCCCTCGATCACTTCGGGGGGATAAAATCTCTCGGAGATTAGTCACATCTCGTAGCGGTGAGGAAACCCAAAAGCAAGGGAATGATCTACATGCATCGCAGAATTCAAGTATTACACTCTATACGGAGTAGATTCCAAAAATTCAATTACAACGATTTGTTCTGGCTGGACTTACCAACGTCCGTTATGAGACGGATGCAGATTCTCGCGATATTATCGAGTACCTACGTTGTATCTACGCATGAATTGACCTCTGTTGCCCGGGAAAGCGAAGTCAAGTACCACTGCGTCAATCAATTGTGCTCCCGGGGTGAATCTCAAGCTTTGCATTCTCGTCCGCCAGCCACTCATAGCAAACGCAGAGGAGTATCCCGATATTTCTCCCTCCGCCGCTATGGTCTGTCATATCAATATCGAGATCCAAGCCTGGGTGGACAATCGAGACAGTGTGTTCCCACTGATTCGGTTGAAACTCCGAATCGAGCCTGTCAAACTTATCTTCACCCGATATGAAGTGCTGGTTTGTACTTCCGCCATTTCTCGTCTCAATGCGGTCAAGAAGTTCAGTTGTACGGAGGTATCGCACTGTCCGCAGTACCTGCTCTTGGACATCTCGTATTTCACTGAGGCTTGTACCCGGTTCGTCACCACTTTTGCAGTGATAGAACGTGACTGTCTGATTCTGGAGGTCGAATTCAATAATGTCGGCGATTTCCCCAGAATTCTGATCGTAAAACAGTATTTGTTCGTCGGAATTTTCTGCTTGGTCACAAAGATGTTGGGCTAGAACTTCATGAACACTCTCAAGCGATCCATTATTCCAGAAGTTACTAGCTGGTTGTTCTCTCAGTGTATCAGATGTATACCAGGACGGAACCTCATTACCTCTGGCCTCTGGAAATTGGGACCAGTCTATCGGTGACTCCGCAAGATGGTCTTGCGGATTGAACTTTGTCAGGTCTGTGGCCAACTCCAGTTTATATCCGCCAGCAATCGCCCCTCCCTCACTGTTATAAAAGTATGGTGGATATTGTTTCAGAAAATCTGGGGCAGTGAGAAATTCCGGCACCGCCTCTCCTTCACTCATTGAAATCTCCCACTCTTCGATCTCCCCTGACCAGTCATCTGATTCCACACTGTACTGAGCGTCTATCTCAATTTCCTCATCAATAAGAAGTATGACTACCGAAAGGACCTGTTGGTCAGAGCCTTCAAATGCTCCGATTTCGAGTCTAACTCCCTCTTCTGCAACAACGGGTGCTTCTTCGTTCCTGAATTCTAGGATTTTATCTGCTAACCTCGGATGGAACGTAGCTGCGATCGGTTTCTCCGCGAATTCGTCAATGGATGTTCTGCTTTCGAGGACTTCTAGATTCTGTACCCCCCTACCGGACGAGTTTGTGAGTCCCCCAACCAGTACGTCACACCAGTCGAAGAATTCGTCTAAGTAGTCGCGCTTATTTGACCAGATTCTGGATTTTTCTCCGCTAATCCCCCTGTTATTCGGATTATCTTGTTTCCCCTTGAAAGTTGCATAGACATGACCCCTGGAAAACGTCCGGCTGTCCGATGGCCGGATTGCTCCTTGCACGTCGGATCCGTAGTAGGTCTTGTATTGAGGGGTGCCGCCAGAAGGAACCGAAGCGTTTGCGAGGCCCGTCGCTCGGTATTTTATTCTCGATAGATCCTGCATTACTCCTGAAAGCTGCTGGTTGTCGAGCTGGCTGGGTGCTTCTTGGCCAGCCGTCAAGGCCTTGCGAATCTGGTTGGCTTGCCTCCTGTTTGAGGAGTATTCGAAAAGGAGGTCGTGATCCTCCGGAGCATAGTACAGATGAAGGTCATACCTTGGTGTCTCCAGAGGCAGTTCCCCAGCCCATCCAGGAGATTCCAGCGTCTGAGTGATGTAGCCGGCTTTCTCCTGATTTCCAGTGTACCCGAGCCTGGAAACTGAGAAGCCTACTTCAGACTCGACCTGCGCAGTTAGATCGACCGTTGTACCTGCAATCGAGTATACATCAACCACGAAGCTTGGCTTTAGCTTTGTCTCATCAGGGATGGCAATCCCACTTCCAGCCGACCCACCCGCCTGTGGGAGGTCAGTATCGATGTGTTCCTCAAAGAGATTCGGCACGAGGTTTTCCCACGCATTATTCTCGTAGTATAGTTGACGGATGGATTGACTGATCTCAGGTCCTGACAGCGACTCTTTCGAGACTAGCACATGCGAGCGATTATCGCCGGCTGAAGACTCCCTCGCCAGTCTTCCCAGTAATTGAACTGTGACAGGGAAACTTCTGGGAACGTAATGCAGGACGGCTAACTGTAGATCTCTCAGATCAATTCCTTCAGAGAGCTTATTGACAACGACGACCCCGTCAAGTTCACCTTTCCTGAGTTTCCTCAATGCCTCGCTGTTATGTGACTCATTTTTATCGGAATGAACAGCATCCACAGACAGCCCTGCGTTTTGATAGGCTCCTTGCAGATCGTTTGCGGAGTTGATATCCTCTGCCCGGATCAACATAGTCGCTGACTCATTCTCTCCGCTTAGTTCGATGAATTTCTCTACTGCAGAGCTTACAAGTTGATCATCGACCCTATCTGAGGTTTCGATGTCTCCACTTTCACTGCTGGAGTCAACCGCGGTGAACTCCACACGCTGGTAAATTCCGTCTGCGATGGCGCGATCAATCGGATAGTGGTAAATGATGTTCCCCGGCAGAGATAATCGATCTCGCCGGAAGGGCGTGGCCGTGAATAGGACTCTCGCAGTGTCGTCAAACTGAGTGATGATTTGGTGCCAGCTGGGTGCTCCAGAGTGGTGTGCTTCATCAACCAGGACCAGATCGAACTTGTCTGTGGGGGGGAGAACTATGTCTTCATTGAACACCTTGCTTATCGTATTCGGAAGTGCGACAACAACATCTCCATCGTAATAGTAGTTCCAGCACGATTTTTCGTAGTCGGCGGCCTCTTGCTTAGAGTTGCTGAGGTCAATATCAGTAACTTCCCTGTCAACTGTTTTAACATCCGGAAATTGTGTTGACCTATCTTCCTCGTTTTCCGGAAGATCAACTACGCCTGCTGCCTGTAAGCCTTTGAGTGATCGGAATTTCTCTGCTGTCTGCTTTCGACTGAAATCCGACGGGGCAATTATCAGTACTCTCTCTGCGCCAAGATCAAAAGCCGTCAGCATCATAAGCGCGGTTTTCCCTGCACCAGTTGGTAGGGATACAATCGCGGGACTCGTCTGGTTAGTTGTCAGGTGACTCTTTAGGGCCCAGTGAGCTCCCTGCTGGCAGATTCGATAGCCTGGGTCTTCGTCAGATATCCCAGGACCCGCCGGAAAATTTATCACGCTCTGCATTTCCGAGAAATACCCTGCCATATCCTATCACAGAATGAATTGCTCAATAACAAAATAGTTGTGAGGGTGATTTTGGACGAGCTCACTTCATCACTCAGGTCATACTTAGCCTCTGGATGGGCTCAGAGACAGTCATTGAGCGTCTCGTAGGTATCGTCGGGATACTGATTCGGCTCGGCGACTGCCCACACCTCGTTCTTGACCGCTGCCTTCGGAGAAGCGCCGTCCTCGATGTGCTCGCAGAGAATCGTCAGATTTCGCGTCGAGAGCGTCGGCCAGTTCTCGTTCTGCCGGGTCTGGTGGGCGAACTGGACGATCTTCCGGAGCGTCCCCCGGTCCACAACCTCGTGACTGGCGTTCACCTGTGCATCCAGCGTCGCGACCTCCTCGTCGACGTCCTGGATGTAGGGCTGTTCGAGTGCCCGGAATCGACCACGTGTAGCCGAATTCATCGGCTCGGAATCCCGGTACTCACGGGTCGGCGGATTCATCGTGATCACGATTCGTGCCGATGGATGGGGCTCAACCAACTCACCATGCGCTTTCACGAGGAGTTTTCCTTCGTTGAGCAGGCGATGAAGCGACATCGCCGCTCCAGCTCGCATCACTGGGAACTCGTTGAGCACCAGCACCGACCCGTTCAGTAGCGCTTGCTTGGCCGGCCCGTTCCGAGGCGCGATCAGCCCGTCCTCGGTGGGGGTGAGCGGTCCGAACAGGTCCTCCGTGTGGGTTGCCTCGTCACAGTCAACCGAGACGTAGCCACAGTTCGTCCGGTGACACAGGTACTTGACGAGGTAGTTCTTCCCGGAGCCCCGTGGGCCAACCAGACGGACCGGAACCAGCCCACGGGCCAGTTTCTTCGCGAGCAGTTCGTCCAGTGGAAGCTGGAGACGCGGCTCCATCGGAATCGCCGGCGGAACCACTTCCCCCGACGCATCGACCGGCAGGGCATCGTCACCTGCCTCGGGATGGGTCGCAGCCTTCGGGACATCGGGATGGTCAGGATCGTCGAGGACGTGCAACCCGGTTGGCACCGGGTCCTGTTCGTTCCGACCGATATCGGAGACGTACTGGGCCTCGACAGCGTCCGGCTCGAGCCCCTCGGATCGATAGCAGGGTTCGCCGACAGGCTCGGTGGCGGCAGTGATGTCGACCACCTGGGCCGTCCCTCGACCCGTCGTCTCATCCACGCGTCGACCGTATCGGACGTCGGCACTCCGGGCGAGCCATACGCCGACTGGGATGTGCCGGGGTGCCGCCTGGATGATCGCCTCGGCGCGACTCTCAGTTAGCGTCCCGGTTAACCCGGCGATATCACCGACGTCGGCGTCCGCGAGATCGGTGAACGTCGCGTAGCCGGCGTCACGGAGCGCAGTCGCGATACTTTCGGTGACGACCTCGAGAGCCTGAAAATCGGCAGTACCCGTCGCGTCAGCAGGACCGCCGAAGGCCTCGGTGATCACAGTCGGCTCCGGTCCCTGTGGCGAGACCCCAACAATAGTCGTACTCCCACCGGACCCCCGGTCGAGAGTGAAAACCCCCTCGGTAGCACCAGCATCGATGAGGTCGGCGGCTTCCTGGTCGCCGATGTCGGCGTAGTCGCTGACCCGGAAGGTGACCCGTTCGAGCGGGACACTCCCCCCCTCACGCTTGAGCAGGCGATGGACAAGGTGCGACAGGACCACGAGCGGTTCGGGGCGATCGACAGCTGGGTCTGAATCGGATGCAGACATGAATATGAGACGGAACCCACGTGGGAATCCCGTCACCCGATTGTGGGCTGGTAAATTCAGCAGTCAGGATGCGTCGCGGAGATCGTCGAGCCGACGCTGGACACGGTTGTGGAGCCGCTGTGCGCCACCGTCTGAGAGATCGACCTCAGTGTCGACCTCGATGCCGGGAACGTCGACGATGTCCTCCAGCGCATCGCTGAGGGTCTGTTGATCGTCAGCGAGGACACGCTCGTCCGGCTCCTCAACCTGCTGGTCGTGTTCTTTCAGGGCCAACTGAATCATCATGGCCGGTTTGCGGAGGAGTTCACCGGCCACTTCGATGTACTCCTGATACGTATCTGACGCCAGCGAACCCTCGTACGAATCGAGGAGTGCGATCAGCAGCGACAGCTGAATATTGTACACCGTCGGTCGGGACGGCGGCGAGGCGAGAGTCGTCGCCCGGTCGGCAGCGGCTTCGGCGTAGGTGGCTGCGACGCCCCAGTACTGATAGCACGTAGCCGCGTCGAACGGGAGTACCTCGAAGTCGTAGGCGATAGCCCGGGTGCGGCGAATCGCTTGGTCCACCTCGACGAGTCGGTCTGCGACGTCGTCGTAGATCGTCTTCCACCACTCGTTGATCGGTACCCGGTCGTTCGCCCGCTCGTGAGTGGCGTCGGTCGCCCGCCCGTAGTGCCGGCGCGTGTAGCGCTTCCCCGTATCGGGAACGACGGCTCCAGTTTCGGGGAAATATAGGATGGGCTTCGCCCACAGCGTCTGCGTCCCGCGGAAGTCGTACCCGGTCTCGAACCCGCCGTACATGACCAAATCGGCCTCGTCCGAGTCGGCAACGCTCGTCACGCCGTCGGTATCGTCATCGAACTCCGTGTCATCACTCCCGGAGACGACGTGTTCGAGGCCTGGACAGACGACGAACATCTTGAGGAGGCCTCCCCAGTCCCGATAGCTCGCCCAGCCGAACACCTCAGTCTCACCGCGCTGCTGGAGCGCACCGATGATGGGGAGATACGCCTCCTGTGGGTTGATAATCGAATATCGGTCCGAGGCGATCTGCCAGCGGAACGTGACGTCGTAGCCGAGGGCACACAGCGCCTTCCGACGCTCGTCGACGATGTCTTGGTGGTCACGAATTCGAACCAGTGGGTCCGACGACGCCCTCGTCGCAAGCTCGTCGAGCGAGCAACCCGAAGCGTCCTCGAGTTCGTCGACATCCAATCCGTGAACGTCACGGATCGCCTCGGTATCGACGGTTCCGTCCACGCCCACGAACTCGTTGGTCGCCCAGAGCTCTCCGGAACTCGCTTGCGGAAGCGTCGCGATGACGTCCTTCAGCGACCGGGGATCGGGATCGAGACACCGAGCTTCCGATGAAACCGCATCGGGATAGTCGCCCTGGTCAGCAGGAGTGAGGCCAGCAAAGGAGAGAGTCGTCTCACGGGCGAGCAGGTCTGTGACCGGAACCGTCGCTGTCATCGAGCGTGGCGCGTCATCAGCGGTGGCTGGGTCTGGTTGCGTTGGTGTGGACATGATGAACGAAGGCGAACGCCGCTCTCGTTGGATGGAGAACGTAGCTAGTCCGTCCCTCAGCCGATTCGGGTCGCTAAATCACAGGGGGCGTGCAGTTCATGACTTTCCAGAAGCGGCGATCGAAGGGTCATCCTCGGCTGTTTCCTCGTTCCTGTCATCCTCGTCGGTGTCCTCAATCACGAGCGTCTCCTGTTCGTCGTCGTATCGGGGAATGTACTCTTCTCCCCCGAACCACCGGACGAGCGTCGGTCGGAGATTCCGAATCGTCGTCGCCGTCGATTCCCCGACGTGGTCGACCGTCGTGAGCGAAGTCGCATAACAAGCCCAGGCGGCGAACTCGCCCATCGTCTCGAACTCCTCTCCAAGCGCTTGTTTGGCAGCCGACGAAGTGAGCCGTCCATGTGTCGAGAGCCACTGCTTGGAGAACGGCTCGGCCGCCGGGTCACGCTCGCCACGTCGGATCGCCTGGAGTCTGACCAGATTGCCGCGGACGTTTCCCTTCTTCCAGAGTACCTCGTCATACCGGCGGACCAGCGCGAGTTCCTCGGCGTAGGTGATCGTGTCCAAGTCGATGGTCTCGATCTCGACGTCCGCAGGCTTTGGAGCGGTATTCTCCGGATAATCTCTGTGCATGTACTGCTCTCGATAGCCCGACTCGCGGAGGTCCTGGAGACGAACCAACCATTCATCGCCCGTGAGTTCCCGGCGAACGAAGTTCTCTGCGAAGAGGTGGTAGTCGTCGACAGCGACTTCGAGTCCGAGTGTCGGCGCGAGGAGCGCGATGGCGAGCTGGCAGGCACGTTCAGGAGCTGCGTCCGGTCCCCAATCGAAACCACCGGGCGACACTGGATGGACTGAGAGGTGCTTGTCGAGGAGATCGTCGCCGGCGTAGACGAGACAGCCCCCGAGGGTTCGCTCGCCTCGGTACCGCCGAGCGCGATTCGTCGACCGTGAGTAGCTGGTTTTCATACGCGATGGATGCCGAGGGGGGGGTCATGTCTCGATCCGTGGGGCGAGCATCCGGATCATCGATCCGTCCCCGTCGCCGATGTCGTACGAGAGCATCGCCGGAAACTTGGTGCCGAAGTCGATCGTCACCGCAGTTCCGGCGGGGATCGTCCGCACGATTTTCTTCATGTAGTCCAGGCTGAACAGCGAGGACGCCTCTGCGAGAGTAACAGCCTCCCAGTCGTCGGCATCAATCCGGAAGTCGACGCTGTCCGTGTCCCCCTCGGCATCGATCCGGAACACTTCCTCCTCGGGATCCATTCGGAAGCCGACGTGGTCAGCAACCAGATCGGCCGCTTTTACCCCCTGGCGGAGCGTGTCACGGTCGACGGTGACGCTCGCTGGTAGCTCCAGCTCGGGAAGCGTCGGTTCCGACCGAATCGTCGCCGGATCCAGACAGGCCATCTGGAACTCGAGGCTAGTGACGGCCACGACCAGCTTCCGGCTCTCAGTGTCGAGGTGAAGTTGGACGAGAGCGCCTTTGTTTGCGAGCGAAACCGGATCCCAGAGTCGGTCGAGATCGACTCCGATGACGCCGGGAGTCGCGTCGTAGGACTCGAACGCGCTCGCCGAGAGATTGAGGTCATCCATCGCGACGTTCGCGGGGCCGACCGCCCGGACGCGGATGCCCGTCTCGTCGATTTTCACGCGGGCCTCATCGACGGTCGCCCTGAGTGCCCGCAGGATATCCTTCAGCGGTTCCGACTGAATCGCCGCCCGGAACGTCGACGGCGGACCGGTGGCGTCAGGCGTGTCAGACTCACCTTCTCCGGACGACGATGCCGTCTCATCATCCGGCGATTGGTCAGGTGTCGGACCCTCTTGCGGACTGGTCGACGACGGATCGACAGATGAATCGTCGAGTTCGTCGCTATCTGCGCTCTCTGGGGGTGTTTCTGTACTCATGGCTGGTGGTAAGAGCAGCAACTAGGAGTGAGAGGTAAGAGTCGATTGGAGCGGTACCGTGTCGACTCCGACTCTCCCTCACCCCCTTCGGGACGGTAAATTCGCGAATACGCCAAGGTAAGCAAGAAGCCGCACTGCGACTGATTTGAAGACCGATTATGAACTACCTCGAAACATGACCCGGGGAACACTGCGGGACACCTACGTCGCTGCGCTCCAGCACGATCTAGTAGACCTGCCCGATCAAGCAGCCTTGGTCGGAGTAGTTAGATCGCCAATGCCCTGGTTCGCTCCGGCTGTCGACGAGAACCACCCCGCACTGGGCCCGCCACAAACCTTGCTCGAGCAGATCAAACGACGGGCCGAGGAACTCGAGGCGGACGGACTCGACGATGCAGAGGCACACAACACGGCGTGGGACGATGTCGACTTCGAACAGCGGTATCGTGAGCACCTGAACACGGACGACGAGGCACAAACGGCCTTCAAGGCCCTCCACACCCGGTTGCTGGATGGTGAGGATCTCGTGCTCGTCTGTTACGAGAACACCGAGACGAAACGCTGCCATCGAACCATCCTCCGCGAGGAACTCGCCGATGCACTCTGAGCCGACTTTACGACCCGCCCCCCATGAGTAGACGTGTAACGGCCAGTGGTCTTACGGAGAGTAAACCGGGGGGAGCCAGTCACACTGCGAACAGAACGCTTCGTACACGCCGAGCGTCTCCTCCAACGCCCACGACCCATCCGACCGGAAGGTGACTCCAGCCCGGACGATGGCGTGAACGATCGAGTGGCCACATTCAGGACAAGGATCCCCCAGTTGCCATCCGGCGGCGGCCAGATCAAGCATCATCTCCGTACCTCCCTCGTGACGGGAGTCTCCAGCAGTCATGGGGACCTCCGTTCTGTATCGGTCCGGGCATTGGACCCACACGTGGGCCACGCGGGCAGGTCGAGCTCCTGGAGGTCCTGCCAGACGTGCTGGAGACTGACATCGGAGATTCGAGCGGCCGCCGCGAGCTCAGCCTGAGTAACTGCCCCGTAGCCATCCAGTTCTCGCGCTGTGAAGTATAGACAGCCAGCGGCGACGCCGGCGGGCTTGCGTCCGTTCGCGAGGCTGGCAACGGCCTCTGAGTCACTGAGGTGAGCCGCTCGCTCTCGGACTTCCTCCGAGGCGTCGACGGCACTGGCCAGCCGCGGGAGAAAGTCAGCGGGCAACGCCGGGGGAATCCGAAGCGACAGCTCCCGATTGAGTACCCCATACGCCAGTCGGATCTTCCCACAGTCAACCCGAGCCGCCTCGGCGATTTCGTCGAGAAAACGGGGCAGTTGGCGGCGGCGACACGCCGCGTACACGGATGCGCTCGCCATCGATTCGAGGGACCGACCGCGAATTAGGTCCGCCGACTGTGCCTCGCGATACAGCTGCCCCGCCTCAGCCTGGATGCTCTCGCCCACGCCCAGCGCCCCACCGATCCGACGGATCTCACCGAGCCCGTGCGCGAGGTTCTGGTCGGCTTTGCTCTCGAAGCGGGCCCGTCGGTCCCAGCGGCGGAGTCGACGCAGGCGGGCCTGGGTCGCAGCCGGGAGTTCACGACCGTGGCCGTCTCGGAACCGACCGATTTCGGCAGAGATCCCCCGATCATGACGCATCGGGGTCACCGGCCCGCCGACCCGGCGCCGCTCTGCTTCGTCGTAGGGCGTCCACTCCGGGCCGTGGTCCAGGCCGGCATCCTCCACGAGCAGACCGCAGTCAGGACAGTACGTCTCGGTGTCGTCGCTGACGAGCTGCACACCATCACATTCTGGACAGCAGCCAGACGCGTTCGCCGGCGTTTCGTCGGCGGCGTCGACGTGATGACGGGAATCGGTACACTGGTCGGTCGAAACAGTCGCGTAGCTGGTCGAATTGAGGGACATCTGGGAAACGGCCCGATGAGGGCCAAAGGTTGATCGTCAGTCAGTTAGTCGCGGGGCTGGTCGGCGAGATCTGGTGGTAACGGTGGGTCGAACGTGTCGTGGAAAGCGAGACAGACCCGGTCCTGCCAGGCCGCGTATTCGTCGGGCGACGTCTGCTCGAATCGTTTCACTCCGAGTCCGGACTCACGGGCGAAGGCCTCGAGATCGATCGCCTCGATACTCGTGATGGCCCCCGCCGATGGCGTCGGTGCGGCTGCTGCGGGTAACGGTCGCTCGATCCAGCCGTCGAAACAGCCGTCGGTCGAGCTGATCACTACAACGCCGTCGGTCGCACCGACGAACAGCTGCGTGGTGATCCGGGCGAGGTTTCGGTACAATCGCGGTGGAATCACGAGCACCAACTGGTCGGTATCGATAGTCTCGATCCGACCGTACTCGATGACGCGTCCGTCGCTTTGCCAGCGCTGGCGATCATCGAGCCAGCCACCGGTCTGGAGTTGGCCAACAGCGGCCTCCAGACACGCGAGGGTCTGGTACCCGATATAGCCAGTTACCGTCGCGTAGAAGCTCACGAGGCCCTCCAGGAGCACTCCCGAGTGCCGCGGCTCACGCTTCCCTCGAACGAGCCCGGTCGGCTGGCTGAACTGCGACTCGTCGAGAACCAATTAGTAGTGGACATCGGCAGGCACCACCCAGAGCAAGTCGCGATCACGGTCCGCGATGTACCGATCGACCGCCGCTCGAGAGCGGAGGCCGGCGCCGTGTTCGTCGTAGACCCAGACCGACGGCCCAGCGAACTGTCCAAGCCGGTAGCAGTCATACCGGGCAAAGTCGACATCGTCCATCACCTCGGCTGAGTCGAGCCTGTCGAGTTTCTCACGAAGGGTCGCGACGGTTTCGACGAACCACGTCGTCTGTGCCTCGACCGCGTCGTCCAGCAGTTGTTCACCGGTCACTGACGACAGCCGATGAGCGGAATCGAGCCCACCGTAGCGAGGGTGGTCACGATACCTGGCGGTCGATTCATCTAGCGTTTTGTAGTAATCGAAGGCAGTACTCGCACCCTCACCGATCCCAATCAGCCGGTCAAGCGCGAATCGGGCGACGCCGACCGCCTCGGTCGGGTCAGGTGCAGGGACGAGTACACGGATGAGCATGTGCATGATCGCCGTTCCTCGCCCCCTTCGGGGTGGATAAATCGGGAATCAGAAATCTCAGAGGAGATCCTCGATGAATCGAAAGGCGTTCACAAACGTGATGGCATCTCCATAGCCGTCGCTCGCAAGCGCGGTCTCGATTCCCTCACCGGCGGCGATATCAGGTGTATAAACGTAGACGCTGGTGACCGACCCGTGGGCGAGCAGCTGCGCCGCGAGGCCCCCGAGGGCGGCATCGGCCCGCTCGATCTCGTCTTCGGGGCGGTCATCGGCGTTCGCGATGTATCGCTGGACGCTATCCATCGTCCTCGATACCAGCGGGACCGTGTAGTCCAGCGGCTCGGCGACCGCGACCCAGCCTTCTTCGATGGCGGTGTCGACCCGGGTCGATTCGTGATCGGGAACGTCGACGGTCAACTCGTCGTAGACGCGCTCGGGGAGCAGGAAGGTGATGTCGTTACGCTTGGCGAACGTTCGAACCCGACGGTACCGTTCGTTTTCGGGGCCGCCGAGTGCGACCAGAAAGCCGGTGTCAGCGATGTGGGCAGCGCTCACGCGTCCTCGCCGGCGTCGCCAGCATCCGTCTCGAGATCTTCGGCTGCAACGACGTCCTCGAGCGACGCTCCGGCGGGCTCGACGTCGACATGGTCGTGGACGACCGGACGGAGCGCCCCGAGGATAACCTCCGCCTCCAGCGGCGAGATGTCCAGATCTCGCGCCATCAGCTGATGTGTGACCTCGCCGCGCTCGCGAGCGACGGCGTAGGTGAGCGCCGTCGCGAGGCCGGCGATCCCGTGCCGATCGGTGTAGGCGTCGATGTCCTCGTTTCCGTCGCGCCGGCCAACGGCGTCGACCAGCATCGGCGTGACCGTGTAGGTGCGCTCGCCGCGATCAGTAGAGAGCGAGAGTTCGATGTCAACGGCCTCGTACTCGCGGGGTTGCTCGTCGGAGATCGCAGCGAGAACGCCCGCCTCCTGGAGTCGGTTGACATAGCTGTAGGCCGTCCCCTGCGGGAGGTCGAGAGCGTCCATTGCTTCCCGAACCGTCGCAGGGCCCTCGCGATGGACATAAGCGTACAGGCGAGCCAGCTGGGGCTCCTCGAGGAGGTCAGCAACCGACAGGAGGTCCCGAACGACATCGCCGTCCCGGGCTGTGCGTGACATGAGTTCCGTTCTGATTACAGATTATGGATAAGCTGTAAAGTATTTTGGGGACGCGAGCGGCTCGGCGGGTTCAATAATCGATAGAAATCTAGTGTGGGGTCGATGTGGGGGATTCCTCGAAAACATGCGAACAGAGGCTTCTAGCGGCGATACACCTATGCGTCGCTGGGAGGAGTTGGAAGTGAGGCTGGATAGAGCCTCACAGTGGAATTAGGGAATTCCAATGAATAGTAGCAACAACCGCGATAAAAACCTATCGGCGACGATAGAGGCGACGACACAGGAAGACCCCAATGGGACCGCAGACTCGCGGACCGACGCCCGCCGCTCACCCTACTTTCGGGACTACCGGAAGGAACAGGAGCGCCGCCGCTCGACTGACGCGACCGGGACGACCACGCTGGTCACCAGACTGGCAGGGTTGCTCTGGGCCATCGTCGATCAAGCGACTGCAGACAGCTCTGCTCGTGACACTGACGTCGCGACGGAGCAGGATGCAGATCCAGCGCGCTTCATGGAGCGGACGGCCTCGAAGACTGACTTCGGAACGCGAGCGGAACCCGTCGACGGACTGTACGGCTACACTCCCGACGGTGACCCTGTCGTTCCCGAGCGAGGTCAGCTAATGAGAGCTCGGACCAACGCGAACGGTCAGCCCGCAGACGCGCTCTTAGAGCCCGATGCTGCCAGCGACCTCGCGACCTGGACGCCCGGCAACGCCAGCTCGAACTTCGTCGATCCGACCGGCGAACAGATCGTTGGCGTCGCCAGTGGGCTCGACGAATCCGCGACCCGGACGACTGCACCGGAGACGACCGCTCCCGCGACTGTCGACGACCTGCAGGCGTACGACCGACCGGAGGACATCGAGGACGACGATACCACGACCGGCATCGAGACCGCCGATCTGGAGGTCCTGACGCCCGGTGGTGAGTACGTCCGTCTCGGTGACCTGCTCGCTGAACCCGAGCAGTTCGCCGGCACGTCACTGGAATCCATCGAGCGCTCGCTCGCACTGGAAGCCGAGAAGCAGCGCGTCACGGACGGTATCTGCCGCCCGGGCGAACTCAGCGACGAGATCGAACTGGTCGGACACGCGAAGTGGCTGAACAACCGGTTCGACGAACTCGCCGCGCAGCGCCCGACGACGACGGAGATCGCCGCAGCTCGCGCTGAAGCTACCACACAGGCCCGCGAAGAGCGTCTGCGTCCACTCCTCGAGTTGGACTCGGACACGCACGACGAGGTCTGTAAGATGGCGAATCGGCTCCTGAGTGAAGACTTCGAAAAGGTCCACGAAGTGCGCAAACAACCGCTCACCCTCGCAATCGCGCTTGCAGAGCGTGTCTCCCGAGATGTCGAGCCAGCGAGTGCACTCCTCAGACAGGCCGAAGCCGAGGCGAACGATCCCCGGAACATCCAGACGATCGGTAACGTCCGATACATGTCGACCCGCCAGACGAAGGGCCGATTCTCGACGCAGGGTCGCGTGGCGATCCTCTTCGAGAACACGCATCCCGGAATCAAGCAGGCCGGCGTGCTCCAGGACGACACCGGATCCATCCGCTTTGCGATCTGGAAGAAATCCGAATGGGACGAGACCCGCCCCACGCCCGACCCGACCGACGTTAGCGGCCGCACGCTCATCCGATCCCACCGGTTCCCAGAACTGACGGTCGGAGATCTCGTGCGCGCTGAAAACGTCGTGAAAGGTTGGTACGGGGACGAGGCAACCTTCGAGACCCGCCGGGACAGCGAACTCACGATCCTGGAGCGAGCTGCCGACGACTCGAAGGACGACACGGCCACGTCCGAGACTGCGACGACCCACGAACGACGACCCAGACAACCTCGGCGGACTGGTCCGAAGACGACTGGCACACCTGTCCCGAAGAACCCGATCGCCTACTGGCGAGGGAGCGAACGATGGGTGTTCCCGATCACGGACTGGACCCCCGACTGGTGGCTGGCGCAGGAGAATGTCGAGACTGTCGAACAGGATCGGTCTGAAGTGTCAATGACGACTGGTAGGAAGGTGACCCCCGAACAGTAGCGACCTGTAGCACAGCGAGTCTCCATCCGAGACTCAGAACCCTAGAACCCCCTCTTTCCGACGCAATCCGACACCAGTGAGCCAACAGATCGCAGAGTTACCCCACAGAGTGAGTCACCAACGAGTTCGTGGGGTAACGATTCTGGTAACGAAGCCTTCGCAAGCAGCAGAGACAGTTACTCGGAGGGTACGTGAGGGAGGATTTCCTGAATGAAGACGAGTAGACTGTCTCGCTCGTCTGTTGGCGTAATCCGGACTACCTCGTAGACATCCTCGTCGTAATTGAGCAGCCAGAGTAGATAATGAGTCCGAGAGTGCCGTTTCCATTCCTCACCTGCTTTTCTCCCAGCTCCACCATCTTCGTCGGCGGTTACAATGAGGTTGACTCTGAACGGTTTTCCTGTGTCATCAGGAACCGGTTCCTGATCATACTCGAACTCGACCGATTTGACTCGGTGACGTTCGACTGCATCCGGAAAGAGATCGCGGTTCTCCAAGTAGAACTCGTAGGTGTCAAGATTGTACGAGGGATCCGTTGCGGTGAGCCAGTTAACGGGAATACGGTGGATATAGCGTTGCGTGTTGAACGTAGTCGATTCAATATCGACAGGCTCTGTGAAATGGTGTCCTCTTGTCTGGTTAGAAGCCAGGTCATCACGGTATCCCTCCATCATACAAGATGACAAAGGAAGTAACCAGATAGCGTTGACGGGCAGCTACCACTGTCCAGAAATCTCGTTGGGGCTCAATCGACCACCGATTTCTAAGCCCTATATACGATACCGAGCCAGACCGGCCCGATGAGGCGGACGACAACGCCGGTCGACCGGCAGTCAGCAGCGCGGGGCAGACGATGAGCCGCTCCGAACAGTACTGCGTAACGCTGTCGGTCCCGTGGCTCGTGCGAGGCGCCCACGCGGTACAGGATGCCATCAATATTGCCGTCAGTGAGGTCGGAACACGGGTGAGCGAGGCAGATTCACCAAACGTTCATCAGTGCGATATCAGCATCCAGATGCTCTCCTGTACAGCCTGTGGGACGCCGATGGAGGCGGTGCTCGTCGTCGCCGAGACAGCGCTCGTTGGGCTCACGCTCGAGTGTACCGTCTCAGCGCGATCACCTGAAGACGCCGAACGGACGGCCCGGCGTGAACTCGGAACGGCGTTTGACGGGACGCCGCTCGTCCCAATCGGGACTGTCAGGGCAGCTCCCCGTTCGGACGCGGAGTGATGTTTACGACGGCCTTGTTGAAACCCTCCCTTGGCGGTGCGTTTTATCTCTCGTGCAGAATACTAGGAGAGCTAGCTACGCACCAATCGACTTGCAAGCCATACATACCAGCTAGTCTCTTGGAGAAAATTAAGTATCAGCGATCCTTCCCCAAACTTGAATCCTGTCTTCATAAGGCCAGAAAAGCCTTCGAAGGCGCTGCATCGTGTGTGACATTAGCTCTTCAGCAGCGATTTGTCCTTCTGTCCGTTTTACGGTCCACATCAACTGAGGAAAGACGGTCTGGTAGGAGGCCTCACCGATAATTGAGCTCTTTCTCCACGCTCTCAATACCGCCTCCAGTGCATCTTCTTGAGATATATCCATAATAGCTTCCGCGAGACGCTCAAACCCGGGACCACCGATATACCAGCTTATTAGATCATGCTCAGCGATTATTTTCACGAGGGAGTCAACACCTTCCCCTGCTCCCTCTCGATCTGCCAGAACATGAGCCAACGGTACAGCAGCCAGCCCTTCATGCCAATAATATCTTTCTTGTAGTAATTTCACAGCATTGTATAATTCGTCGGTAGTTAGATCTCGGAAGTCTTCCTCGGAGAGAGGATTCTCTTCTGAACAATCAGAGAGTAATCGGTGGAGTTCTTCTTGTTCGGCAGGAATCTCCTCTTGGTCAGACTCTCCTATATCAGATTCCTCGTCCACCTCTTTTCGGGTGTTTTCCGGGATACTAACATCGTAGATCTCTGCAAGCTCTTCAACTGTTTCTGCTAAATCAGCACTCACTCCTTCGTCTACATACTCGCCTTCGTTCATTAGGACAAGTGACTTGCCAACCAAGTCTTCCCAGCCGTTGTCTGCTGCAATCTTAGCAGTCCTGCCAAAGTACCTGACCTTCTTATCTGTGTATTCGCTAGTAAGTACCTGCGCTCGTTGTGCGTCGATATAGGCTCTTAACTCGCCATGTGTTATTTCAGATGGATTGTCTAAACGCCAATTTCGGAGTTTCTTGAGCGTGAGTTGGTTAGACGCGCCTTCGAAAGCTGAGTCAAGACTAATAAGGTCCTCATCCAAGAGATCAATTAAAAACATACCCTCGTAATGTAGAGTTTCCTTTCCATCAGTCAACTCATGGAGAAGCCGCGCCCAGTTGATCAACTGGATTGCAGTACCCATGTGCCGTTCCCAGTCGTGGCTAACCACATCACGGAACCCTTTCCAGACATCGTTCAGGAAGACATCCTTTCGATAGCCATAACGGAAACAACGTTCTATCGCGCTGTCAAAATAGCGATCAGCGTATTCAGGATATCCTGCTTCTGCTGCGTTGTACGCTAAATCAATCAGAGCTCTCGTTGGTGGTTCTTCATCTGGAGGCCGTTTGAGAACCTTCTCAAATTGTTCGTCAAGTGCCTCAGGCAGCATCTCGTCTGGATACGTGCCAACAAGCTCCCAAGAGATCGTAGGTAACAGGTTCTCGGTCTCACCATGAGTCTCGTTAGCTAGTTCATGAACTCGCTGCACCTGATCTGTGGATCCCTCCTCAATCACGCCCTCAAATTCTGTAACAGCGGCTTCAACAGATGTCCTATAACTCCAGTGTTCACCAGGTGGAATCGGTTCGTCCGCCAGTGTTCGATCATTGAACCGCTCTTCAAGGAAATCAAGAGTTGCATCAACCCATCGGCCTGCCTCGTCAGGAGATTCTCGCGTCGTTGCAGCTCCAACTAGGGCAATAAATTGGTGTACCTTTGGATGTTCAGCAGAGATATCTGCCATCGAGGAGAACACCTCTTCCGGGGACTGGCCACAACTCGCGAGAATCGCCCCGAGATAGTATGCGTCACTGAACCTCGACCCGCTCTCCGTCGGACTTCTCTCAGGCTCTGCCAGCCGCTGATTTTCGGCTATCTGCACGATTTCATCCTGTGGACCGCCACACAGAAGCAGCGTATTGAGGCCAGCAATCGACACATCCGAAAGGGGAGGAGCGTTTTCACGAAGCTCTTCTCTCCACAAGTCGGGGAGCCGATGGCCTATTTCTCCGCAGGCCTCCAAAGCCACCTCGCTATCTTCAAATAGCCAATCTGGAGGATGAGCCTGATAATCAATCAAATCTGGATGGTGACGGACAGCTGCAAGGATTTCTCGAGGAAAATGTTCCCCCGTATCGGCACGGCGAATTTCCTGCGCAACGTCCCAAAACTCGTCCGGGTGCAATAGAATCGCTCCTAGTTCAAAATAAGCTTCTGGGTCCCAACTCGGTTGTTCGGCCTCTCGATAATCATTCTCCCACTGCCTCATCCATTCGCGTTCAATCTCGTCTTCCCATTCCTGAGCAACCGTCTGCATTGCCGAAAGTGCTTCTTCTGTACCGCCGTCGTATTCCCGGATTTGATCGACTAGCCGGATAGCCGCATCACGGTCACCTCGTGCTGTGTAGAAGGCCAAGCGATCTCTGTCATCGGCGTATATATCTAGCATATCTCGGGTGACTCCACCCAAGATTGTACAGTCAAACGCCTTCGTATAGTCCCCCTCAAGTAATGATGCGTCGAAGGCCAGATTGATTGCTCGTAGTACTTGATCTACGTGAGCACCATTCTCCCACCATTGCAGCACCTGATCAAGGGACAGCAGATCTTTGAGGGCCTCACGTCCGGGGCCGTTCTCTGCGTGGTATGTAAGACTGTCTAACCTATTGGGGGTCTTTTCACACCGCTCAACCAGATGATTGAAGATTCGTTCGTGCCCCTCTTCTATTTCATCTGGATCGATTTGGTCTAAAGCAAAGGATCTGAAGCTATCGTGGAAGACTCTTAGGCGTTTGTCATCAAATTGGTCTATTATGTGAGACAGAGGCATCTCATCAATAGAAAGCTCTTTGCGAGTCCAAGGAAGGTCAATCAATTCATCAATAATATCATCATCAAGCCCTGTCGGATTAAGCGCAATTAGAGTCGCTACGTCTCGTTCGTGTGGGTGCAGTGGCTCCCAGACTGTTTCATAATATTCCTCAAGTTCACCATCTACGTCAGACGCCTCGTCCAAGGCCGATCGAAGTTCTTCATGAACTTCGCCCCCAGATGTTGTCGCTTTTCTGAGGAGATGGGAGAGGATAACCGGAAGACCACCTGATACCGATTCTACACGTTCCACTAGCTCATCTGTTGTTGAGACGTCGTTCTCTTGGAGGTAACGCTCAATTTCGCCTTTGTCCCACTCGGGAACGGCAATATGTTCGCTTACTCTTAGGTCCCGGTGGAGTTCGGTGGAGAGCGGACGACTTACCATTACTAGGGTTAAGGGATCAGGGAATTCAAGCGCGGCTAGTTCCTCAAGTACAGTATCCTCAATTTCACCACCGTGAGCAGTGTCGCCGAATGATCGCAAGGCATGGTCAAGACCGTCAATTATGATGAGTGGTTGCTGATCTTCGCGAACGGCCCAGTTCGCGACGCTTTCAATATACTCTTGAAGATCATCAGTTCCCGTCCAAACAGGATCCGCCACTCCGTCAGCAAATGCCTCCTGAAACGTGTTATGAAGCTGTGCAGCCAGTTGATGCCGAAACCAAGCCGGATCGTTTCTTTTTCTTTCTATGTGTTCAGCATCGTCCGGTACATACAGGAAGAACCACAAAGCCCGCTTATCCGTCGTATTCGACCATTTCCTATGTAATAACTCGATCCCAGTCGATTTGCCGCTTCCAGGCCCTCCCTCAATCAATAAACGGCTAATGTCCTCGCCGATATTTTCTAAATTCTGAACCCACTCAGGTTCGATATATCCCTCTTGAATGGGGAATTCTTGAGACAAATCTGGAGTCGGAATATATCCTAATCGTCTCACAATGTCTTCCCGCGTAAGCCGAGTAATCGACGAGTGATTGCGAGCCCATCTCGCTAAGTCAATTGCATCTGTTACAAGCTTCCTAGAGCCACTAATTTCTGGATGTTCTAGCTCATCAAAAATTGGTGTGACATTCTTTTCAATTAGCCGCACAAGATCGGTATCGCGAATATTTTTCGCAAGTTCCTCGTCATCAGCTGTATCAATGCCGGGAACACCTGTGATGTATTCAATCTCAGTTCCCGAGGACACTGCTCCGGCACTATTTGCTAAATGCTTGGCGGGAAATCGGAGGTTGCCAAAAAAAGACACTTCCCCATCATCTTCGAAATCAATGTCCGCACCAAGTTCTCCGAGATGGGACGTTAGAATGACGAATCGCGACCCTTCTCCCGCTGCAATTCTATCCTGTGCCGAGTTTACGAAGTCGTCTAAATAAAATTTTGAGGAAGCGTTTTCCAAGTCGCTCGAAGTGAGTCGTTGCCCAGGCCGGTTTCTCACCTGGAAACAGATCTGGTCTCTTTCTTGCTCAAGGATAAGATCATCAAATTTGTCCCCCGACTGGAACGCATCCTCAATAGCTACTGCTTCCGATTCTTCGAAAAGTACTGAAAGGATTGCAACGCCGGCTATCGCATCTTGAAATGTATACCCTCTGGCTGCCGGGGCCAGTCCAGTCGCCATCTACCTATCTCTTTTCGCACCTAACAATAAAACACGGGCTCTGAGACATCATTCAATAGAACGCGTTTTTGCTCACTACTGGATTGACCCTCTGTATTCTGCAGGAGGGTTCTATCAGCTATTGAGGATTTCAGTAGATCTGTCCCAGCCTCAGACAGAGGTGCCGAATCGTTCAGGCGGCGTCGTCCGGGTCGACAGCTGAAACTGCCGCTTCGATTGTGCTCACGTCCTCGCCGTAGGCTTCTATTGCCTCCTCGCCAAACTGCGCGTCGCCGGTCTCGAATGCCCTGAGGCGCTCGCGCGTCTGGCTGGCCGTCTCGGCGACCCACGCGTCTCGGGTCGCCTCGTCGACCTCGGTGATCGACTCCGGTTCGATGGCCACGTTCGTCCGGTCGCCTCGCTCGTAGGTCCGCAGCTTTCCGACGACCGCGACGTACGCCGGCGGCTCCGCTGCTCGCAGCACTCCCATCGCCTCGGGCTGATATTGCCCGGCGTAGACGTACACGGGCGAGTCGGCAGCGAACACCTTGCCCTGCCAGTACTCGGCGTCGGAGCCGACGTCGGCGGTCTCTGCAAGGGTTCCGACAACGAACACGCGGTTGACGCCCACGCCGGTCGGGGCCAGGCCGTAGACGGGCGCCCGCTCCTCGTCGGACTCCTGGAACGTCTCGGTCGTCCCGTTGAGTTCCTCGGCGAACAGCCGGCGTGCCGGCTGGCGGGCCGTGAGCGCCGGTTCGACCGCGTCGGCGTCGAACCCGTCCGGGGCGTCGGTCGTCTCTTCGGCGTCGTTCACGAGGAAGTACGTACCCACGACGTTCCCGGTCAGCCGGTACCGCCGTCCGAGCAGCTGCGCGCTGATCTCATCGGCGACCACGTCCGTCGAGAGTGCGTCCATCGCCATGTCGGTCGTGTCGCTCAGCGAGATGCCAGTCACCGCCTCGGTGGCAGTGGCATCGAAGAGCGCGCTCAGCGAGCGCTCACCGTAGTCGATGATCGCCTTGATGCGGAGGTCGAACTCACCGTCGCGCTGGCCGTGCTCCGCACACCGGCCGTTGCGGAGGACGCGCGTGCAGTCGTCGGCCCCACATCGCTTGATCAGCCCCGAACCCTCCTGGATATCGACGATGTTTCCGACGACCGCAACGCTCCCGTCGCTTGCCGCCACGACATCGTCAGAGGGGCTGATCGCCGTCGCGGAGTTACAGCTCACCGAGAACCGACCCTGGTATTCGTCGGTGACCACGCTCTCGAAGCGGTAGGCCTCGCCCTCCTCCAGTTCGGGGAGGTCAGCACTCGCCCACTTGACGAACTTGAGTCGACCGGACTCGTCGCCGAGCAGCCCGACCTGAGCGATCTTCTCGCTCCGGGGCTCCCAGAGTTCGACGACCTCGGCGACGACGTCGATCCACTGGTCGGCCTCGTCGACGTCGGCGAGAATCGTTCGGGAGAACCCGCGAGAGCGCCCACCGTAGCCGGCCAGCCGGGCGATGTCATCCGAGAGGTCGGCTCGCTCGAGGTCGGCGTCGGCACACGCCTTGCGGACGAGGGTCCGGACGGCCTCGTCCGCCGGCACGCGGTACGCACACAGTCGCTCCAACTGAGCGGCCACGTCCTCGGAATCGAGGGCGAACGCAGGTTCAGCTCGGCTCTCGTCGAAAGCGACGAACGCGTCGGTGATGGTCTGTACACGGTCCTGCAGGTCGGGAGTGGTTGCACTGGACATTGCGGAACTCCGAGGATTCACGAACGGGACTCACTGCCGAAGCCGGTCGTCGTCAGCACGACCGACTCGTCGCCCGCTCTCGCGATCTCCTCACCCCCTTCGGGAGGATAAATACAGACGGAAGGGCTGGAACGGCCACGGCTGCGGTCTCGGTACAACCGGGGACATCAGGAAAACCACCGACGGAGCCGACGAGACAACCCGGTAGATGACTCCGTCTCCGGTTCGGAGGAGTCCGCATCGATCTCACGGGTGTCCTCGTCGTTGTCGGGGGGAGTCGGCTCGTGGTCGTCGTCCCCCTGACCGTTCGAGGATATGGTAGAGATCCCCTCAACGTCGTGTCCGATAGGGCGCTCGTTCCAGAACGAGGAGTCGTCCTGCCACCCGTTTCCTGCGGCAGTATCGACTATTCCGTCATCTCTCGGGCGAACACTATCGTCGGGCTGGTCGATCCCGAGGACGGCTCGATACTGTCGAAGCCGGGCTTCGAGTTCCGCGATGCGCTCGCGTTTGGCGTCGAGTTCACGCTGCTGGCGCTGTACCTGTGCGGCCAGCCGGCGGGCGTCCTCGACCGCCCCGGCGTCGATCGGTGGCGACTCGCTGGGCTGATCCGGCCCAGAGGAGTGAGAGGTGCTGGACTCGTCGGGTGACCGATGTCTGTCGTCGGATCCGGACGAGGTGGACGGTGACGGTGGCGTGTAGTAGTCGTCGACGGTCAGGAGTGTCCGGGCGAGACAGACCGCGCCGTAGGTCGCCCCATTAGCGAAGTGAACCTTGTCCCACTTCCCTCGCATGAGCCCCGAGTCGCGGAACAGACGGTCCATCCGGTCGGGATCGCCGCCGGTCCAGAACGCCAGGTAGAAGCACAGGCCCATATCGGCCTCCGACTGCGAGGGATATCGGCTGTCCCGCCCGCTCCAGAGCTCCGAGCGGCCGTCGTAGAGCGCCTCGATGACATCACCACTCTTCGAGTCCATCGCGCGCTCCAGTACCGTCTCGTCGTCGAGATCCACGCCTGGGCCCGCGATGTCGTCCATCGAGGTCGGCAGTGGTGAGGGAAGCGCCGACGGGCTCAGTCCGTGCAGGGCGGCCTCGAGACCCGGGTCCTCAATATCCGGGTAGTCCAGTCCGTAGCGGGCGTACAGTCCCGAGTTCGTTCCGAGTGCCGTAGCTGTCTCCGAGGCCCCTGTCTTGTCGGTTTCCTCCCCAGCTGCCGGCTCGCCGACCTGGTTTCCGCGCTCGTCAGCGGACGAGTCGGAACGAGGAGCCCCCTCGGCAGCCACCTCGAGATCGACCGGCGCCGTCTCCGCGTCGGGGGGTGACTGGACGTACTCGTAGTGGACACCGAGCAGCGCATCTTGGCGTCGCTCGAGGGACGTTCGTGTCCCCTCGATGTGGTCGCTCGTGACGGTGAAAAAGCGAGCCTCGTCGTACATCTCGACGTCACCACGCCGATTTCGTCCCGGCGGGAGTTCACCCTCGACGAGGACGTGAACACCACGCCCCGAGGGCGAGACTTCGGTGTAGGAGTCCAGCCGGTCGACGATATCCTGGGCCCACGATGCGAGTTCGCCCGTCGTGGAATCCCGGCAGTCATCCAGATCCACACCGACGATGGGCGTCGCGGGCGCGAACACGAAGCCGATCCCATCGGTCCGGACGCGGTCGCTCTCGTGAAACGCGAGGGCGCTCTCAAGGTCGCGCCAGTGGCCGGACTCTGTCGCGCTGGCGTTCGGCGTGCCGTTGGTGTGGTAGGGCTTGATGGGAACTTTCGTCGCCTTCCCGTCACGTTCTGTCTCTTGCCAGCAGATCCACTGCTCGAGGTCGGCCAACCTCTCAGGAATCAGACTGACGTCGATATCGCTACTCATGATGCTCGTCTCTGGTGGGTGAATCTGTGCCGGTCACGCCCGATTCGAGGCGTCGATAAATCGCCGTGCATCGCTGTGCGCCGGGCCGGGCGGTGGGTTCGTGTCCGTGCGCTCGAAATCGCAAGCCCGTGCGCCCCCGGTGCGGACGTGCGAGTTCTCCCCTCCCAAACTCTAGTATAGGTATCGAACCGACTGGCCCAGCACGGATGGAGCGCGGCCGAGAGCAGCTATCGAGCGCACCGTGCGCCCAACAACTAACCCAGATCGTCACCGGTCGACCTCCCCGTCCGTCCGGTCAACCATTCGGACGAGATTCCGCCCCCCGACGAACCGCCACTCCCGGGAATCCTCGAATGCCTGCTCGGAGAGACGTGCATAGTTCTCGATATCTCGATGTGGCACTGTCTGAAGCCGTCCAGCATCGACCAGAACTCTGATAATTTCGTGCGCAACGTCGGTGTGAGGCACCACCCACATCTTCCGGACGCCGTCGAAGCTCGCGAGGTCGTCGTAGTGTTTGACCATCAGGTCGGGACGGATGTTCGTCACCACCTCGGCGATAACCGCCAGCGTCCGCCCGTCACCGTCGCCCGGGAGGAACGCAGCGACATCGAAGATCATCCCGCCGGCCATCGGCTCATAGTACGTCTCGACCAGCAAGCCCTGATTTCGGAGGTGCCGAGCGGTGTACTCGACGTAGACCTTGTGGACGGTCTTCTCGAACGGGTCACCGTCGTTGCGGCCCGAATAGATCGTCCGATCGACCGCGTCCTGCCCTGCCGGAGTGACATAGTAGTACTTCCGCGTGTTGACCGACTGGAGTTCGAGATAGCCCATCTCGACGAGTCGGTCCTCGTCGATCTCGCCGTCGACACCGTTCCGGATCGTCGTCATCGACTGGGTGAGGTCGTATCCCTCCAGTTCCCCGTTGATCCCTGCGATGACGTCTCGGAGGAATTGTTGCTCTGCAGGAGTCAGCGAGTATGATTCTCCATTGGTCGGGGGACTCTCCGAGGACGCATCCGCAGCAGCACGGCCATCGTCTGTCGGGGGACCTGCAGCGGAGTCATCGGAAATCCCGGCAGTCGAATCGGATGCAGCCGGAAATGGACCGCGTGGGGCGCTCCCGGTTCCAAGAACGGTGCCGAACTCGTTCGAGGCACCACCGACCTGACCATCCGCTCGACCCTCGTTGGAGGAGTCATCACGGCGGTCCGCAGAGTCGTCTCCGGATATCGTCGAATCGACTTCTGAATCCCGCTCGGTCGTATTCGAGGACCTCTCACGATCTGAATGAGAGGAGTTGGTCGTCGGCGGGATCGTCGACGAATCCGACGGAGATTCCGAACGTATAGCCTCACTGTTCAACGGTCCCGTTCCGTATCGCGCGGCTCGCTGTGCGGCGTCCGGCGGGCTGTTCACGCCCGGCACGAGACAGTAGCTGAATCTAGTTCGCGACCACTGGAGTTCATCCGCCTCCTGGTAGGTCATGCCCGCGTCGGGGCTGTATGTCCCGGCGTCGACCGGTTCCTCGCCATCTCTGTGTCCCGACGGGATCGGGAGCGGCTTGAGCGTCACCAGCTCTGGCGTGTCGGTCATGAATCCGGTGTCGGGGAGTTGGGCCAGCCACTCACCTCGGGGGAGGGAGGCGATCCGGTTCGACAGCTCGATCGCGTCGAGTTCCTCGTGGAACAGCGTCGTCGCGAGCTCGTCGTCGATGGCGAGCTTCCCGATCAGCTTGGTGTTGATATTCCGGAGGATCTCCTTGTAGGCCCGCGTATCCAGTGCGTCGCGTTTCACCTGTTCGGGGAAGTGAACGATCAGTTCGAACGCGAGGGCGAACTCGCGAGCATCGGGAATCATCTCATCGCGAACCAGGCTTGCCTGCATGATCGGCGCCGCCTCATCGATGATCAGGTTCACACAGTATCCCTCGTCGGGGGCGGGAACACCCCGGTTCCAGCGCTCGCGAAGTCGAACCCACGACCAGAGGTAGTCCAGCATCAACACGGTGAAGACGTTGCTCGAGGCCGGACGGAACTCGCCCGTATCGACGAGGATGACCTTCGACGAGTCCAGTAGCCGATCCAGGTCGAGCAGCATCTGCTCGTCGGCGTACTGGCGAGTGTCGCCGTCCCACTCGGGGACGAAATTGAGCATCCGCCAGATGAAGTCCCGTTCTTTGAGCTTGGTGATCCGGTTCAGCACCGCATCGATAGAGGTAGCAAAGCGACGTTCGTCCCCGCTGAAGTGCCGCCTGAGCGTGGCGTGAAGCTCGGGGTCGCTCACGTCCGGAATGACCTGTTCGGTCTGCATCCGCGTGGCCGCCCCGAGCAGGTCGCTGATCGCGAAGGCCTCGTTCCCGTACACCGGGTCGAAGAGAGCGACGATGAGGTTCGAGAGGATCTCCTGAGCGACGAACGCCTGGTTGTGCTGTTCCTCGCCGAGGACGTACTCGAGAAGTTCGTTGTAGCGGTCGACCTTCTCCTGGACCGCCGCCTCGCGGCTCATCCCGGCCGCCACCTGCGGTCGGATGTCGAAGAACGGGAAGGCTGGAAGCTCGCCGTTCGGACCCGGCACCGGGAGATGGATCACGTCGTCGAGATCGCCGAACCGACGGAAGTGCGCTCGCTTGTACTCGGTCGCCATACTGCCGCCCTTCTTGTCGAAAATGAAGATCGGCCCGTCGAGCTCCTCGTAGGCACTCAACCCGTCGTTGACCATTGCGGTCGTCTTCCCGCTCCCCGTCGTCGACGCTCGGAGAACGTGATGGGTGAGCTGCTCGGCAGTCAGACTGATCGGAATGTTCGGCCGGTCCGGCGTGGCGGTCTCGGCCTCCCCGATACACATTCCGGTGTCGAACTTCGCGAGCAGTTCCTCGTCCGTCGCGGTGAGCGGTGAGCGGGCGTCAGGGGAACCACCGGACGCGCCGCGACTGGCCTTCGGTAATGCCCCCGTATTCGGGACAGTCACGAAGTTGGCGAGTTCGTCAGGACTGGTGACGATGATGGGATTGGTGTTCCCGAAGCGCTCGCGGATACCCGTCCGCCCGAGGCGTGCCTCACAGAGGTCCTCGAACTCACGGGTCACCGCATCGACGGCTGCCCCCTCGACGCCGTAGTAGGGCCCGCTGAGAGCAGTGAATGCGCCCGTCACACCGTTGATCACGCTGGGCTCACCGCCGGCCCGCAGCGAAAGGTCGAACGTGACAGTGGGCTGTTTGAGGTCGATCTGTCCCATCCGGCTGTGCCGGGTCGATGGGCCGTCACCACCGCCCGAGAGAGTCCCGCCGATCTGCTCGGGGGTATCGGGCCGGTGTCGCTGTCGACGTTCCTCTTCGGAGGTGCCAAACAGCATCGCGCCCGCTTCCTGCTTGAACGCGCTCCACATCCCCGTCGTGCCCATCTTCAGGTTCCGCTTGTGGGTCTCCGCCTCTTTCGTCCAGTCGCGCCGGGGAGTGAACACCGCCTGAAACAGGAACGGCTCGTCCGTCTCGGTGGCCTGTTCGAGCAGGACGCTCAGAGGCGAACGGAACGCCTCCTCGATGTCGACGGACACTTCGCTGAACTGCGAGAGCAACGTCATCCAGTCGTTGTTCTTGGTCTCGACGCCGCCCCAGCGAACCATCGCCGGAGGGGTCGGATCATCGCCGTCATCGGGACCGGGGACTGGCGCATCTGGGTCACTCGCGCCGTCCAAGAGTCCAGGGTCGAATCCCTCCAGATTCGCGAGCTCATCTAGTCCCTCGAACGACTCGAGATCGGCGAGGGTGGCCCGGTCTGGCTCGGCGTCGTCGACGAACACCGCGCTGGTCGCGAAGGGGACGATTTCGAAGCGGAAGCGTTCGGGATACATCGCCCGGACGTTCGCTGCGAGGTGTTCGACCGCCTCGACTTCGTAGGGACGGACGCCGAGATAGAAATCGAATCGCTGTGTGGCTTCGGGTTTGTGAATCAGGAACTCGAAGGAGTGGTGTGTACTCACGAACGAGAGGCGTCGCTCGACGTGGAAGGGGAGTGTACGGCCACTTCCCGCTCGATAGAGCCCGTAGAGCCCCTTGATGACGTGGTCGGGGGTGACCTGCTCGCGGGCCGGCGTGATTTTGATGTACGGCCGAGGACCGTCACCGTCCGATTCGCTTTCGGAAGTGCTACTGCCGCCTACTTCGGACAGCTCCTCGGGAGAGGGCGGCTCATCGGAGTTGATCCCTCCGAGGTCCTCCTGTGTGTCCGATTCGGTCGAGTCCGCTGTCGAGTCTGTTTCGCTGGAGGAACCGTCACCGAATCGGGTCGCAAGCGCTCGCTGGATGTCTGTCTCGTCGATGCTCGGAAACCGAGGATTGCGGGTTGAATCATCACCGCCCTGGCGGTTACTGGTCGGGCGATCGGTCATCTCTCCCGGTCTCCCGTGAACGAAGAGCGTGCCGACCAGCACTCGTGGGGAGCTGAGCGACGACTGGGCGGGCGATGCGACTGCTGGACGTGAATCGAGTACATGGTCTGGAAGGAGGGGCCCCTACCGAAGCGTGGTTCGCGCCGGGGAACCCGGTACTCACTGCTGACGTCGATAGCGGGCGACCGGGCGGCTCTCGAGCACGAATAATACATCGATGACGGGGTGTCGAATGGCGATCGGTGAGCGGTTCAGCGGGAAGCGATGAGGGGGCCGCGCGGGATCGATCACCCGGCGATGAACTCGAGCAGGGAGACGATTGCTCCGAGCCCGAAGTACGCGACCACCATCGCACCACCGCCCATCGTGAGTTTCATCCCGGTCTCGGATCGCTGGGAGTTCCGGCGGGCGGTGAGCCAGACGATGAGTCCGAGCACCAGCACGGTCAGCCCGGCGTACTGGAGCGTCGTGTAGACGACGTCGTACAGGTTGGTGAGAATCGTTTCCCAGCCGGTCACCGCGCCACCGCTCCCGCCCGTGGGACCGCTCGCCTGGGCGGCGGCAGGTCCGACGAACACCACCAGCGACAGGAAGGCGGTGATGAAGACGGTCTCGAAATCGAGGACACGGCGGAGCCGACGGAGCCGGCGGCGGTACATGTCGAGGTCGGAGTGGGTCTTTGTGCTCGTCATTGCACACCGGGCGTTCGACGGGTGCCGTAATGTTTGTTTCAAGAATGCGCATTTCGCAATCTTACGCCTCGCGCACGGTTGCGTCGGACGCACAGGTGCGCGGATCTCGGGGATAGGTGCGGGGAATGTGGGATCGAGGGAAACAGTTATGCTTGTTAGCCTCTCGCATAGAGGTGAGTAGTAGTTGCGACCCCGATTTGTAGCCCAGAGAGCGACCGCCATGACACAACCAGACCCATCTGGAAGGATGAACAGCCCCAGGGAGGATCTGCGATGAGCCGATACTCCATTCCCGTGAGAGAGAGTACGCGCGACCGCCTCCGGGCGTTCAGGAATCGGAATCCGCTCGACCGGAAGACCTACGACGAGGCCGTGAACGAACTCCTCGACCAAGTCGAGTTCGCGACCGCCGAGGAGCTCAACGCCGAGTACAGACCCGTCGAGCGGGGTCGGATCTAGCCGATATCCGACCACGAGATTCCCACTGCTGGTGATCAGATCGAGTTGAATCCAGTTCCGACGTTTAGAGACGAACTGGGGCGGTCAAATCCCAAAGACACCAGCGACAACTGTGAACAGGAGCCCTCCCATCGAAACGCCGATCATCACGAGCCCCCACGTAATTCCATGGTAGCCGCGGGTCCATGTCCGTCCTCGAGGCGTCCCCGCTGCCCAAAGCGCGGCACCCAGTGAAAAGCACGCGAGGCCGAGGTACGACAGCATTCCCGAGGCAGCCTGAGCGATCGGAAGCAATCCAGCGCTGCCGGCCGATCCGTAGGGCCAGCCAGGCGGGAGAAATGCGGAGCCACCCATCACGAACGCGACGAGGTCGTAGAACGCGGAGAGGCCGATGATCGCGACCAACGCTGCAGCCGAGCCGGTGATCATCCCACGATATCGAACCGCCCTGCGGGAGTTCGCCTTCGCGGTGAAATAGCCGATGAGCCCGACAACCAGCAGGGTGAGTGAGAGGTACCGGGCCGTCAGCTCGGCAACAGTGAACAATCTGAACGCGGGGTCGATGAGGTCGGCAACCGACGGCATCTAGGCGAAGAAAGCGGACTGAACGCAAGTACCCTCACAGAGTGCGCGATGCGCACAGTTGCGGCGTGAGACAACCGATGGATACGATCTATAGGGATTAGCAATAAAATCAGTATATCCAATTCGTGTGGTCTCTGCTCGCTGTCAGAAACACTGTGCGAGATACAGCGCGCGAATCGGTCAGGTGACAGTCCTGGCCTCAGTGTTACGTACAGTGGCTGTAGTCATCACTCTGTTCGCGCAGTCTGGCCTGGGAACCGCTGACTGGCTACCTCACCGGGTTCGCCACGGGGAGCAGCCCCGAGGAGATTATCCGGCGAAGGAGGACGACGACACCGTTCTCCAGGCCGTTAGCGAAGACCGCCTGCTCGTGTGATTCATCGGGATCGGCGTCCGGGTAGAAGGAACTGACCAGTAACGTCGTGCGGTCAACCAACAGCAGGCGGCTGATGGCAATCTCGTCGTCGCTCGCAGACCCCAAGAGCCAGTCCAGTTCGGTTTCGAACACCTTCACGGATGGCATCTCGGTATCGAGCTTGGCGATAATCGCGTCCGTTTCGCCACCGATGATCACGTCGACACCGCGGTCGACTGCGTCGTGGAGCCGCTCGTACAGCGCCTCCGTCAGGAGTTCCTCCTCGACGACCAGCAGGACGATCTCAGATTCGGCATCCTCCAGCAGCGTGTGTGTCCGGGACTCGATGCCATCGTGACCGGACAGCGTCCATACCTCCTGCATTCGGTCGCTGTCGTCGACCTCCGGTTGGAGATCGAGCGCTTCGAGGTGTGACTGGAGGGTGTCGATCTGCGTGTCGTACTGCTGACGCAAGGTCGCGGTTGCCTCCTCGATGCTGACCGCGCGAAACTGTTGGGGGCTGGAGTGCTGTACTTCGACCAGCCCCTTTGATTCCAGCACTCTGACGGCGTCGTACACCCGGGTCCGCGGAACCTCCGAGATCTCGCTGATTTCCTTGGCGGTCCCCCTTGAGAGTTGGGTCAATGCCAGGAAACTCCGTGCCTCGTACTCCTTCAGCCCGAGGTCCTGCAACAGACTCACCGTCTCGGCTTTACGTTGCTCAGCGGTCATTATGTTGTCCTATCATAGCCGACTGGTTGAGAGGGCTAATTCACGCTCGGTCGGGATTTGGGTGACTGACTCTCCACACCTCGAGCAGGCGTCCATCTCCTCGCTGATGTACGTCGTCTCACAGGCAGGGCACGAAAACAGGGCCGTGGTGGCTTCGTCCTCGGAGTCGTCACGAGAGGGCGGTGTCTCGGCCTGTGTGGGCCCACTGAGTCGGGAGAGCCACGTGTGGAGACGCCGGCTCATTGGGTTATGACCACCCCGCGGGCAGTTTGTCTTCGTGGTCGGCCATCAACCGGAGAAACGGCGCGATATCGTCGAAGTTCGGTCCCTGCCGAATCGTATGGGTGTCCTTGTCCCACTCGATATAGCCTGCCTCGGCAAATTTGGGTAGGTGCACATGATACAGGGTCGTGCGCATCTCGGTGAGGGTGGCGTCGCCGACGGCGTCCGGGTCGCAGTCGGTATGCCAAGCGGCAACCCGAGTGGCGAGGCGGTCGAAGGAGACTGGAGTCGCCTGCTCGTCGAGGTCGTCCAGAACGTACCGACGAATGGGATCTGCCAATGTATGGAAAGTATTGGTTTCCACCTCGGTTGATTCGGCCATACCGTGGCAAGGACGGGCTAACGAATAAGCTCTTTTACCCATATAATCAGCATATTTGTAAAATTCAACTCAAACCAGTTATCTGTGGATATATTGAAATCCGAATGTGAACTCAGAGCCTATGGACGCGGATAGATTTGAAAATTTCAAGCGAATTCCGATTATCCTTGATCGGTGACAGACCCGTCGTCGATGTCGTCGTCCTGGCGCGCGTCGGGGTCCGGCCGCGGATAGAAGTGGTCCCATGACTGGACCCGTGTCTCGGAGATGATCTCAGAACTGTTGATAGTCAGGCCCAAGTCCGCTAGTTCGTTGCGGATCTCTTCGATTTCTCCGACCGTGTCGGCGACAACCTCGACGTGGACATTGCGTTCGCCCCCGAGCAAATCGCGGGTGGTCACCACACCGCGAATGTCGAGGATCTGTTCGGCCAGCGAGTCCAGTTTGTTCGGATTGACCGTGCAGACGAACATGACGTGGAGTGGGTAGCCCGCTTCCTCGTAATTGATCTCGGGGTAGTAGCCCCGGATCACGCCCTTGTCTTCGAGTTTGTCGAGTCGATTCCGGACTGTCGTTGAGGTCACATCCACCTTCTCGGCGATCTCCGTATCGGTCTGGCGGGCGTTGAGTTGGAGTTGGTGCAGGATGCTCCGGTCCACGTCGTCGATTTGAATGCCGTCCATACCGTGTCCTTGGACGGGGCGACTGAAAAGTCCGCACGGGTCCTTCACTAGCATAGATTGAAGCAGTTCGTCCGATATCTCCGCACACTTGCCTAACAGCTGATTCGTCGTTGACGTGCTGGGATGAAGGATGGCTCTCTGCTGACTGCATCCTCTATATCGGTCACGCCGATTTCGATACATCTGCTATCAGTCACATCCGAAAGTCCGAAGACTCGCACTAATACCAATAAGGTCAATCACTACAGAGCTACGATCGATGTGTGATTTTCGTGGGAATGGTCCCCCAGACCCCGAGAACGACTATATCGGAGTCAACCAATCTGGGAATGAAAGGTGCTCCGATCAGGACGGGCACCGACCGTACTATGTACAAGGATGGACACCGCGGAATCGCGCTCCTGTTGATGCTCCCGTTGACGGGGCTGTTCGGGATCATTGGATTCGCCATGACGGTGGTCGCGGTAGCGGTCTGTCGCCTGCCCGATCTCGACTACGACCATGATTGGCTCCCCCACCGCGGGCCGACGCACACCGTCTGGTTCGCGCTAGGCGTCGGCGCAGTCGCCTGCGCCGGACTCTACGTCGGCCTGCTGGCGGCGCCGGTCGATCTCCCTGCTTGGCCCATTGCGCTACTCGCCGGAACGACGGTGTTCCTCGGGATTATCTCACACCTGCTGGCGGACGCACTGACCGTCGGTCGCGGTGATCACGCAGTCCGACCTTTTCGACCAGTTTCCCCGCTCCCGCTTCGGTTCGGACTGTTCAAAGCTGACTCCAAGGGCTGGAACGCAGGGTTCCTAGTCGGTGGAGTCGTCGGTCAAGTGCTCGCATTGTGCTGGTTTTACGTCCCGGAAATACTCTGAGATTCGCACTACCGTCTGCCTGCTGGGCGCTCCCGCATGAATCGCATCCACAGCAACGCGAAAATCCCGAAGACCAACCACTCCACGAAGATGATGGTGTTCGAGATCGCGGCACTGAGGTAGCCGAGTACTCCTGTCCCCCCACCAACGAACGCCGTCTGTGACACGCCATACCCGTGAGCGTCGAGATAGTAGGCCGGGCGCGAGTCGCGCCAGTGGTCACCGGCGAAATGAGCCCGGACGATCGTCCCCGTCACGTCGACGGTCGCCCGACCATCCGCACCAGTTGTGACGCGGTCTACGGCTGCCCCGTCGAATGTGATGGTACGCCCGGGAAGCGGGAGGCCCGTCGCGCTCGTGAGGAACACCTCGGCTGTCCCTGCGGACTGGTTGACTGTGACCGTGAGCTCCGAGTCCCGATAGCGGGTCACACTCACCGAGGTATCCACGGGGAGTCCCCAGACGTCACTCGCCTCTGCCGTGACGGACTCGCCAGTCACCTGGTCGGTGCTCTTCAGGACGCCGGCGAACTGATCGTAGAGATACGTCGGTTTCGTGTTCTGCGTCGCAACGATCGACCCCGGGAGTGGCGTCGCCGGGACCGATCGATTCCGGACCACGTACGTTCGGTTCCACCAGATGTGCTGATCGGCAGGCTGGTCGGCGATGACGCTCACGTTCGCCGGGCTCATTCGGTAGTGGAGCATCATCGGATATGTCCCCCGATAGGAGTGTGACGCCTCGATTGCGGTGGTGCCACCGCTCGTCCGCTCTTGGACGTGCGTGTTCCGCGAAACCGAATAGAACCGCCACGGAGCGGTCACGTACATCGTCTTCTCTCCGATCTGCACCTCGACGTCTTCCCATGCTGCGGCGCCGGCGGCCAATCCTTGCTCGCCGGTCCAGTTGATCGAGACCACGTCCCGACCGGTGCGGTCGTACACGCGGACGTCCACGGAGAGATCGTCGCTGTTGACCGTCTCGATGGGAACAGAATACTCGAGTTCGACCGTCCGATTGGTGGTCCGGAACGAGTCCCACTCCGAACAGCGAGCGCTGGACACGCCGTAGTGCGTCTCCAGTTCGGTCTCGATGCGGAGCGTCGCCGTGATGTCGTATTCACCCGGCGGAAGGCGACGCGGAGCCGAGCTGGTGAGATTGACCGTTGTCCACATTCCCGGACGAGCGTAGTCCAAGCTGATGTTGCCAGCAGTGACGTTCACCACTTCGGCGTCCGAATCGAGCAGCCGGTAGTCAGCCCACCGGGTGAGCGAGTACGTGTTGTTCCCGATAGTACAGGATCCGCTTTCGCTGTAGTCCGACGGCACATCGATTCGATAGTCCCACGGAACGTAGGTGTAGAGTTGCCAGCTGGGAGTGACGTACCGGCCGTCGTGCCACACCCCGGGGATGACGTCGACGTTCCCCACGTAGGCATCTCTGACCAGTTGGTGTGAGCCGGGGCGCCACTGGAGGCCGACACTCGCACCGTCCGTCGTCGGGAACACGTCGCTCCCGTTGCGCGTCGGGACCGAGGACGTACTTCGAGCGGCTCCCGGACTGGGAGCCAGTGCGGAGTGCTGGAGGAGGCCCTCAACGATCTGGATCTTCCGGTCGATGACCGTGCTGTAGTACGACGAGAGGACGAGCGCCTCGTCCGGGTTGGTGACGGTGAGGTTGCCGTCGACGCGCTCGACCTCGGCATTGTACACCGGATTCCACCAGCCGTTCGGGTGGCGAACCTCGACCGTATAGCGACCGTCGGTACTCGTCGCTCGCGAGGGATCGGCCGAGTACAGCGGGAGAATCCGGAACTCGGTGTTCCACCAGTCTTCTAGTCGCGTCCAGCGGTCGCGATAGGGGACCTGGACGAAGCCGTGCAGGCCACTCTGGTACATATCGGACTCGTTCGCGATGACAAGGGCATCCCGCGACTGGATGTTCGAGTCCCACAACTGGACCGGCTGGGTGACGACCGTCCTGTTGACGGCCGTAATGCTCCCGTTGTCGGCGTACTCGTAGACGCCGACCGTCTGTGAACCGCGTCCCGGATCGGGATCGTTGCTCGCGAGCACGCGGAAGGTGTCGTCGTAGTGCTTCTCGACACCGGGCTCGGGATCGGGGATGACGAGCGCCCCCGCGGCGGCCCCGATGACGGCGCTCGAGACGATGATGAGCACCATCCCGACCACGACCACCGGGAGGGTGATCAGCCGGCCTCGGATCGTGACGGCGACCCGAATCCGGTCGCGGAGACGCCGCCACAGCGAAGGTGTCGCCGACGGAGGGGAGTCACGCATTCGATCACCGTGTCTATCCGAGGACATACTGCAGGAGGTCGACGAACGTCCCGAATGCGGTCCCGACGACGAACAGGCCACCCCCGGAGAACGCCATCCGTCGTCCCCATGCCCGTCGATATCCGCTGTGACTCCCCAGCCACGCCATCAACCCGAGAACCAGCAGGACGAGGCCGGCCAGTGAGAATACGGTCTCCGTCCACGCCGGAAAATCCAGCATCGAGCCGAAATCAACCGCGGCGAGGACGAACGCGGAGAACACGTGCTGTAGCTCGTTCGCGGAACTCACGATTGCCGAATCCGGCGGCCCGATCGGTCCGAACACAATACTCAGCGTGGAGCCAGACCCGCTGGGCGGAATCCACCTCCCAATCGGGACGGTGAGTGGTCCTG
This sequence comes from Halobellus sp. H-GB7, assembly GCF_030848585.1. Taxonomy (NCBI): domain Archaea; kingdom Methanobacteriati; phylum Methanobacteriota; class Halobacteria; order Halobacteriales; family Haloferacaceae; genus Halobellus; species Halobellus sp. H-GB7. The sequence goes on from NZ_JAVDDW010000010.1 coordinate 48,631, forward strand.
CGACCGGGAGGAGTAGATCCTGGGTGGTCGCGACGAGTCGAGCAGCGAACGCGGGAATGGTGAGGAGCAGGGGGAACGGTGACATGATACTGCTGTCTGGAGCGACGGCCGAACGGCTCAAAAGTTCGCTTAGAATGCGGAATTCGCAGGGTTGCGTCCGACGCAACGGTGCGCTGGACGCAGTGTTACGCGTTACGCATTCTTGAAATAAACAAATGCTCGTCCCACCGACCACTGGGATGTGATGCAACCACAGTCCATCCTCCGAACGGACATCGTGCTGGTGGCACCGTTCGGAACTGTACTCTCGGTGACGCCCGACTTCGATCTGTCCCGTCCGACCGTCGTTCTCGACGAGTGTGCCAGCTGAATCCGGTGAGTGGAATGCCTGAAATCGAGATTCAATTCAGAAGCGAGGCGGAGTACCGTCGACTCCGGGCGATTCGGGACAAATACGGTGTCCAGTGGCGCGGGATGCTGATCCAGGGCGCCAAGCGTCTCGAGGGGCGAGAACTCAGGTTCGCGCTCGCACCGGATAACCAGGCTCGCGAACGCCGACAGTCCGAGCCGGACGTCGCCGACCGCGGTGATCGATCCGTCGAACCGCCCACCGATAGCGAGCCGCATGAATCATCCAGACCGGACACGGCCACTACCGACCGCCGGCTCGATCCACGCCTGTTTGACGCGAATGGAACGCTCCGGACAGCCGAGGCCGAGTCGAACCCCGGGGACGGCGGCGCTGTCGAGCTCGGCGGAGAGAGGGTCGAGCGATGACCTCTACCCGCATCGTCATCAAGGACGACCGACAGTTCGAGCGGCTCGAAGCCGTTCGCGAGCGCCACGGTGTGAACTGGCGGGGGATGCTGATCAAGGGGGCCGAGCAGCTGGAAGCCGGTGGAGTCCTCCCGTCAGGAGAGGCCTGCCCCGAGGAGGGCGAGTAGATGCCTGACCCCGTCCCGGTCGCGAGCAACCTGCTGGAGTCGAAATTTCTCGGCTTCTCAGTGAAGCGCCTCGCCGAGTCGCTCGCCATCCCGCTCGCCCCGTGTGCTGTTCTCTACACCATCGGCTTTCCACTGCTGTTCACCTTCCCGCTGTTCACTCTCGGGATCGGCATTGGCGGACTGATCTTCCTGAAGACACCGCCCGGCCAGCGCCCCCTGCGGTACGCGCACGCCGTCTTCCAGTACAAAACCGGCTCGAACGTCTACGTCTGGCGGCACCCGGACCCCGAGGACGGTGATCTCGGTGCCGGCGTCACGCAGGACGAGTGGATTACGACGCCACCGATGAGAACCGCCGACCGGACAGTAGATATCGAGGGCGTCGACCTCGCCTACCCGGGTGGGTTCGAACGCACTCGGCCGGATATCGACGGATCGACCGCGGAGGACAGACCGTGACCCCTGTAAGCGGGGGAGAGGGTGGCGGCTCGACGCTCGATTTGCTCGGTTTCGAGAACGTTCGTGACGGTGGGGTCATCGAGACGCCGACGGCGTACACGATGTTGATCGAAGTCGAGCCTCGGGAGTGGCTCACGCTCTCGGAAGAACGGCGGAACAGCCTGTACGTCTCGTACATGACGTTCCTTCGCGGCCTGCAGTTCCCGACGCAGTTCCTGACGCTGACCACCCGGTTCAACGGCGACCAGTACATCGAGAAGTTCGTCGGGGTGGACGCTCCAGGCGCACCGACTGGAGAGCCGACATCGGCCGTCGACGCTCGGGATGACACGGACGAACCGGCCACCGATGGCGGGACACCGGTCGGGTCGGCTAGCGACCGGGTGACCGACTCACCGCTCCTCGAGTACGGTCGGATCGCCCACGCCGAATGGCTGGACCGGACGATCGCGCTTGCAAACGTTCGCGACCGGCGATTCTTCGTCGCCGTCGCGGTCAGGAAGGGCGAAGATGAGGAAGTCGGACGATTCGACTTCATCGCCGACGCGCTTCCCTTCTGGGATCGCTCGACAGCCGTCGACGACGAAGCGCCGTACCTCGACGAGGTGTGGGCTCGTGTCCAGCGTGTTGCCTCGCAGTTGCCCCGCACGCAGGTCGAGACGACCATCCTCGACGACCGCGCCGACGTGCTCGATATCCTCTATCAGGTCTACCGAGGCCAAGAGGCGCCGATCGCGTTCGAACACGGCGTCTTCACGCGGCCGGACGAAACGACGTTGACCGACCCGGCGACTGGCCAACCGCTCGACCTCACGACGGCCTTCGGAGAGGCCGACCGGGAGGCTAAGCTGACCGATCTGGATTCTGAGCCCGAGCCGCGTCCCGAGTCGACGGGTGACCTGCCGTATGGCGGCCGCGTCCAAGAGGACTACATCGACCAGGTCGACAACTCCCGGCTCCTGGCGTGGTACGCCCGGACCATCGCGCCAATCGGACGCGGAAAGCACTACCACTCGCCGTTGTCGGTGTATGCCGGTGTGACGCTGTTCGCGATGGCGATGCTGTTCGCGATCGCGTCCCTCGGTGCGTTTCTCGGAAGTGGTCAGGTCGGAGAGATTCCGTACTTGCTCGTCCGAGAGGCGTCCTTCGGGCTCGCAGCCGGGAGCCTGCCGACGTTCCTGCTGAGTCTGGTCGTTCTGCTTCCCTCGGGCCGCCGATCGACGGCGATCGGCCTCGCCGGCGTCGGCGTGACAGCCGTCGCTGTCGGCCTGTTCGAGCGGGCGTATCCAGCGCAGTGGACCAGCACACCGACTGGGACCACAGCCCTCGTCGTCGAGGTGTACGCCGCCGGGCTGTTCCTGCTCGTCGTGGGCGTCGCGCTCGCGCTCCGGGCCCGTCGTAGCGCTCTCAATGAGATCGACGGCGATGTCGGTAACGCAGCTTCCACGGCCGTCGACGAGGACCACGGTGGAACGGGGTCGCCGGAGGGAACCGATGTCTGAGCCCCTCACTCAGGAGTTGTACCGGCGACCGACCACTCCGACCGCACACAGAGAGATTAGCAGATGATCAAACGACTCACCCAGGCATTCAGTAACGAGACGGCAGACGAGTCGGCCGAACGTCGGCCGATCGACGACCTCTCGGGCGACGAAACGCGCCACGCACTCGACTACCTCGCGCTGCTCGACCGCGAGACCACCACCGAGAACATCGAGTGGGCGGCCTACCAGCTGCAGGCAGAGGACGTCGACCTCGCCACTCCGATGGAGACGCTGAAAGAGCGCGGCGAGCTCGACAAGCGGCTCATCGCTCCCCGAGTCGTCCAGGACTACCCGAAGTTCCAGGTGCGCGACGACCGCATCTCGCAGATCCTCACGGTCACCTCCTTCCCACGGAAGGTCGGTCTCGGCTGGCTGGTGCCGCTGACGCTCGCCGACGTCGACCTCCGACTTTCGCTTCACGTCAAACCGCGGGCCGCGAAGGATGTCCGCCGACAGCTCCAGAAGCGGTACACCCAGGCCGTGACCTCGCTGTCGGTCAAACAAAAGCGCGGGCGGACCGACACCTACCAAGACGAACTCGAACGGCAGGACCTCGAACGGCTCCTGCGGAACACCATCCGCGGGACGACCAAGCTCTACGACGTTGCGATCTACCTCGAACTGGTCGCCGACACGCAGGAGGACCTCGACGAGATGCTCGACCGGGTGGAGGCGATCCTCGCTGAACAGGACGTCGACCTCAGCCCGGTGAAACACCAGCAACTAGAGGCCGTTGGATCGGTCGCCCCGCTCGCGAGCGACACCATCGACAACACGCACCCGATCCAGCTCGAGGCGCTGGGGACGTTCTTCAACCTCGTCGAGCCGTCAATCTACGATCCCGAGGGCGTCCTGTTCGGGTTCGACGATACGAAGCGGCCTGTGATCCTCGACCGCTACGCGCTGTCGGGCCACTCGATGGCGATTTCGGGAAAGACGGGGTCGGGAAAGAGCTACTTCCGGAAGCTGGAGATCTACCGGCGACTGCTCGCGGACCCGAACGTCCAGTGCATCCTGTTTGACCCGGCTGGTGACGACTACCCGCGGTTCGCACAGTCCCTCGGCGGCGAAGTGATCCGCTTCGGCGGGAACTACACCGTCAATCCGATGGACATCTCGCCGCCGGCGGATGCCGAACAGGAGAACGGCGACGACACCTACGCGCTGACGATTCGGTCGGTCATCGAGATGCTCCACACTCACTTCGACCAGCGTGACGGCATGTCCGCCGGCGAGGAGGGCATTCTCATCCAAGCAGCACACTACGCCTACATCTCGAAGGGGATCATTCTCGGGGAATTCGACACCTACGCGCGGGAGTCGCCTACGCTCGACGATCTCATTCGTGGCGTCAACGTGATCGCTGCCGGCGGCCTTGAGGCCGCCCACGAGGCGGGCGTCATCGACGGGGTCGAACTCGGACAGTTCCAGTCCTATGGGTTGCCGAACGCCGACGAAGCGGAGGTCCGTGACGGATCGGGACCGCTCCACGGAGGCGGTATCTCGATCTCGGATACGATCGTCACCCCGACCGACCATCACCAAGAACTCGCCCGGAACCTCCAGCCGAAGTTTGAATCGTTCAAACCGGGCGGTATCAACCACAATCTGAACGGACAGACGAACCTCGATCTCTCCTCCCGGCTGGTCGTGATGGACATGAGCTCGTTCGCCGACACCGGCGAGATGCCGCTCATCCTCCACGCGATGCTCTCGTGGGCCTACCTCGAGGCAAAGCAGTCACCCTACAAGGTGGATGTCACGTTCGACGAGGCTCACTACCTGCTCGGGCGGCCCGCAGCTCGGGATCTCATCAACCTGTACATCCGCCATGCTCGCCACTACGAGGCCGGATTGACGCTGATGAGCCAGACCGCCCACGAGTTCGTCCGGACGAACGAGCGCCGCGAGGTCTACGAGAACTGTGACGTGAAGTGCCTGTTCTATGCCGAGTCGGTCTCCGAGGAGACGGCCGACTACTACGGATTCTCGACCGATGAAATCCGATTCATCCAGACCGCAGCCCGTGGACAGGACTCGGACTACTCGGAGTGCCTGCTCGCGACCAGCGTCCACGGCCGACGCCGCCTCGAAATCCGAAGCGGCCCGTTCGAGCATACCGTCTTGGACGACAAGCTCGATCCGTGGGACTGGCTCGCCGATGTCGAAGGGATCGACCTCGTCGAGGGTGACGGGACGGTCCCGGATCCGGCGTTCCACGAGGACCTCGAGATGACCGACCTCCCGCACGTGATGAACCGCGATATGGACCTCCAGATGGCGATGGAGACCGATCACGAAGACGCCCACGCTGTCGACCTCGATGTCGTCGAACCCGACACGGATGTCGAGCCTAATTCGGGGTCAGGCGCGGTTACGAACGGGCACACCACGGAGGAACCGTGAGGCAACGGCTGGGCGTCGCGACGGGTCAATTGTGGCCGAAGAGTGTGTCATCCCCAGACGCACCGGAGGGCCGGGTCGATGGCTGACCTCTTGGACCTAGGGTGGCTTCCCGATGCGATCGTCCGCGCCATCTTCGAGTTCATCCGCTCGATCTTGGTCAGTGCGATCAACTTCATGTTCAATTTCGGGCTGAAGCCACTGTTGACCATCGAGCCCTCGATCATTTCCAGCGTCCAAGTCACGACCGCGTGGGACGACGTCTTCCGGCTCTCAATCGCACTGTTACCCATCCTGATCGCTGGGGGACTGATTGCGATGCCGTTCAGTCAGGACCGCGAGACCTCGCTGTGGAACATGGTCGCTCGCGTGGTCGCGGTGATCTTCTTCATCGCGATCTCTCAGCCGCTGTTCGGCTTCCTCATCGAGGCGTCGAACGCGGTGACCAACGCGCTCGCTCCGCCGACGTTCGTCCTCACGTTCAATGCCGACCTCGGCGGGAGTTGGGGTTCGACGCTCGGGCTAGGCGTCGAAGTGATCGCACTCCTCGTCGCGGTCCCCCTGATGTTCATCGCGACGATCATCGCGTCGGTGCTGCTAGTCCTCCGGCAGTTCATCGTCGTCACGGTCGCCGTCGGAGCGCCCTTCTTCGCGGTATTGTGGTACGCGAACTGGGGACCGATGAAGTCGATCAGCAATTTCGCGGCGACGTGGCTCCGGATGGGAGTCTATGCCCTGCTCGTGGGACCGATCATTGCACTCGTGATGCGCGTGTTCAACGTGATCGCGACCGGTGGAGTCTCTGCGAGTGGGGACGTAGCCAGTTTCTACACGTCGGCGGCGCTGGCACTGATTTTCCCGATCGTCTTGTTTGTCGTCATCTGGAAGACGATCGGGTGGGCTGGGCAGCCCCTCGGCGTCGACGCCGCGTTCACGATGACCGTCGCCGCCGCGATCGCCGCCACAGGTGTCGGGGCTGTTGCCGTCGGCGCCGGCGCAGGCTCGGGGGCCGTGAGTAGTGCTTCGAAGTCGAGTTCTGGCGGTACAAGTGGAGGAGGGAGTGGGGGATCGTCAGCCGGATCCTCTGGTGCAACATCCGGCGGCACTGCTGCAGATCCATCTGCGGCCACCGGGAACTCAACGATTGGCGGGACGATGCGTAGTAGTGTATCGGATGCTCTCGGGACTCGAGAGTCGGCAGTGGAGGACGGTGTTGACACTGCACCGGGTATTTTCTCGAAGGACTTGGACTACGCCCGGAACAAGGTCACTAGCGCGCCTAGAGTTGGAGCAGCACTATCTCATGCTGGACGGGCTAGTTCTACAGCTAAGAAATTGGGATCCAAAACGAAGAGAGGTAGCGTAGCTGGTGTTCGGCGAGCAATCGGTACAGAAAGCATCGATAGCCATCGGAAAGCGATTAGTCAGAACCTGGACGCTGCGGACGAAGCGGACACGAACCGGGACTTCCTGACCGAGTCATACCAGAACGGGGAATTCGATGTTACCGAGGCCTCCGATCGTGGAATACTATCTGATACCGAAAAACCTGCGGAGGGAATTTCAACTCTATCTCCGGACGCAGAGGGCAAGGTGACCTACGAGACCGCAGGGGGTGAAGAGACGACGATTAATCTCAACGACAGAGCTCAGGATCTCGGACAACGAGCGGCGACGCTCAGAGAAGATGCATCCAAATCGTCCCGGAGTATCAAGCGAATCAGAGCAGCTCAAACCGTCGCGAAGACCCCCGGACAGGCGGCTATTTCCACTGGTCGTGCTGGCAAGCACGTAGGAAAGACCGGTGTCCAAGCTGGGAAAGCTAGTGGAATCGTCTTCGCTGGAGCGATGACACGGAGTCCCTATGCGGCGTACAACATGGGGCAGCGAGGTGGGAAGCACCTCATCGGACCCGGAGCCAGCGACGAACTCGCCGACTCGGCCAACGAGCCCGATATCGACTGGACGGTCCGACAAGAAGAGGGACCGGGACAGGCTTCGACTCCGCCGTGGGATGATGACACTGGAGGGGGACAGTCGGAGTCCATGTGAATTCATCCTGTCGATCACCTTTTGTCGAAGTCTGTATCGGCCGTCTGGGGCGAGAAGTTATAGTCGAGTACCGGCATGAAAGAAGCATAGACCACTGTGAACGCCCGTCGATGCCGTTCTCAGTAGTCGTACCGACACACGCCGCGGCCCACATGACCCTCGAATCCCAGCGCGCTCCATTCGCGCAGATCGCAACACCCGCCATTCACGGACTGCCTGACACTGGGTATTTGCTCCGATGAGTATCCTCAAGACTGTGTTAGCCGTCATCGCCTTCCTCGGCTTCTTTGCCGTCGTCGAGTACGCGACTTATCGAGTTATGGAGCGAGAACATGAGAAGCGAGGGATTTATCGACTGTTCTTCATGGTCGCTTGGACGATACTGGCGATGGTTCATATGTGGGTGATCACATCCCTCCTTGATTTTCCACCGTCCGCAGTCGTCGCATTAGGAATTGGAATTCTGATAGTCCACATCGCAGGGGGACTCGGGGTCCCGGTCCTTGATTCAGTCGGCACCATGGGACTCTATCCGTTTGCGTTAGTCTACCAGTTGTTTGTAGTACTCCTCCTCCTCGCAGAAGGCATGACGATAGTTGCGTCGTCGATTTCACAGCTAAGCTTCCTCACTGTACTCTTTCCCAGTGACTCGCAGGTTCAATCGGCTCTCGGTCTAGGAATAGCAGCACTCGCCGTTGCAGTGACGTACTATGATCCACGAGGAGAGAATGGATATTACTACGCCACCGGACAGTATTTCCGTCCCTCTGTGGATAGGGAAAGGATCAGCCAGATCAGGAGAGCAGATCAGCCCGAAAATACCAGTGCAGAAGATTCAACCGATATAGACGAACTCTCTACTCTCCAGCATAGGACTACAGAGAGGCAACAACGCTCAGAAGCGTCTCGGGCGCGGGTTGAACTACCCGCCTCTGAAGAATTCGAATACAACTGGACCCGCTCGGACATCGGCTTCGACGACGTCGCCGGTTATTACGAAGTAAAGGAACGACTCGCAGAAGAGGTCCTCCAGCCGGTCCAGGCAGCGGCACGCGGTGACGACCGATACGATCGGTTCGGGATCGAACCGTCGCGAGGAATTCTCTTCTATGGACCCCCGGGAACGGGCAAAACAATGTTCGCCCGGGCTCTTGCTGGTGAACTCAATATCCCGTTCGTTGAGCTAGGCCCGGCGGACGTGACCAGCAAGTGGATTAACGAGGGTCCTCAGCGGGTCCGCCAGCTCTTCGAAGAAGCCGAGTCAATCGGTCCCTGCGTCATCTTCTTCGACGAGGCCGAACACCTGTTTGGCGGTCGCGATGTCGGCGCTGGGGGCGCGCACGCCGAGGATAGAAAGATCACCAGTGAGCTGCTTGTCCATCTCACCGCCGACGATCGAACGGCCATCGTCGTCGGCGCAACGAACCGTCCGGAAGACATCGACCCCGCGATTCTTCGCCCTGGCCGACTCGCGACGCACGTCAAGATCGGACTTCCTGAAGAGGAGAGCCGTCACGCGATCTTCCAGTCGAAATTGAGGGGAGTTCCACACGACCTCACCGGGGACCAGCTGGCACAGCTCGCGAGTCACACTGCCGGTCTCAGCGGTGCTGATATCGAGGAACTGGTCACAGATGCCAAACGCCGAGCTGCACGACGGGATGCTCAAACAGTCTCGGTTGAGGACTTCCCCACTCCCGAAGAACTCGATGCTATGACCGAAGACATTCGCCCTAGACCGACCTCCGGCGTCGATCGCTCTGATGAGGACGAATCTTTCTCGGAGAACGTATTCGACGACGACTCTACAGTCGGTTTTCAGTAGATTTTGGTAGCCGGAGTCCGTGAGCGATATTCTCCCCAGAGTTACCCCACTAAGTAGAAGCGCCTGAACACTGTGGGGTAACTTTCTGTATCGTCATCGTCGGATAGCCGAATCACTCACCGATCAGGACGTGGGGCGGTCTCGTAGCGCTCGATCTCGGCAGTCTTCTCAACCCGGTCGTAGATCTCTCGGAGCGTCTCCTCGGCGCGCAGCAGCTTGTGGTCCTCGAGGAATCGACGTCCATCCTCGCTGAGTCCGTAGAACGTGTACGGGAGATCGTTCTGCCGCCGGTCCTCGGGGAGCTCGACTTTCTCGACGATGCCCGCGTCGACGAGGCGCTGCAGATGCTGGCGGATCGTCGTCTGACTCCGGCTCGGATTGACGTAGTCCAGCTCCTTCAGCGTCGGCAGCCCCGACGGATGCCCGAGGATGTCCTGGATGAGCGAAAATCGCGTCTCCTGGGTGACGACGTTGAGTCGCTCGCGAACCGTGTCGAGATCGCTCGTGGCCTCGTCGGGGGTGCTCATCACACGCATCTTCGAGGAGTACGGGCTAAAGCGTTTCGCCGAAATACGAATCAGTCTGAAGCGATACGCTGACCGACTCGGTCGGCACACTGAAATCCCCTCGACGAGAGGCACGCCATATGAGCGAGGAGACGGAGACGGTGGAGGACCTCGTCGAGCGCGCCGAGGCGTACCTCCACGAGACCTCGCTCACTCCCGAGGAGTACGAAGCGCTGAAAGGGAGTGTCGCCGAACTGTCGCCGATCTTCTCGGCCGACCGCGCGTATTTCGTCCTCGGGAGTTACGGCCAGCCGGAGATCCGCCGGCTCCAGCTCGTCAAAGACCGGCTGAATCGACGGCCCGACGCCTACGCGTTTCTGATGGTCGACATCCGGAGCGAGTGGGTCAACACCTATCTCAAGTTCCGCCTACTCGCCGATTACACTGACTACATCGTCGGCGTCGCCGAACACGCCCAGGGCGGCTTCCTCGTCGAACAGGGCTACTTCACTGCCCTTGAGGAGTACTTCGCGAAAACACACGTCTGTCAGCGCGAGTACGACGGCATCGATCCCGACGACATCGAGACTGGCGTCGACGTCGAAAACCCGTATAGCGGGATGCAGACGGCAATCTTCGAGATGCTCGAGGACCACGGCCGACTCTATCGGTGGACTACCGAAGAGGATCTCGTCGAGTGTGTCGATAACATCCCCTGAGCTAGAAGATAACTGGAGCAGGCAGTACTGGCCAGAGTTACCCCACACAGTACATTGATTGTAGCTCGTGGGGTAAACGCTGAATCTCGAACCGCCCTGAGTACCTCAGTCGATCCAACAGTTCCATTCGACGAGGAGTGATGAAGTGAGGTATCAGTGTTCTGTCCGACGTCGTCGAAGATCGAATATCGGTTTTTCAGCCGTATCAAGGCGTATCAAGCCAGCTTACACTTCGATGACGGGGGGTGAACATCGTCAAATCTCAAAGTTACCCCACAGATTGATATAATACGCCACTCGTGGGGTAACTATGGCCGAAGACGTCCCGGAGAAACCGCCCGCACCGGAGTTGCCGAAGTATCTTCGCGAACCACTCGAAAACCAATCTCCGGAACGGCTGGAAGCAGTTGCGACGTACGCGGCTGATCTGGCGGAATGGAAACGACGACAGCGACACGAGAAACTCGAGCGTCGACGAGCCGAGGAAGAGGTCGATGAGGAAGAACTCGAGGAGCTCGACGAGCGCGAGATCTCGACGGATCCAGACGATTACGAAGACGTCCCGACGAGTGGCGCGTACATCACGGTGAAGGAGACGAAGCCCGGCTATCACTACTATTATTTTCAATGGAGGGAGGGCGATACGTGGAAAAACGAGTACATTGCACCAGTCAACCCAAAGCAGTGAGAGTCACTTCTTCAGTGTTTCCTTAGCGCGTTGGACGAACTCATCGGGTGTGGCATCTTGCCACAGTCCCTCAAATGACATGTGGCATCCCCAACAAAGCGTAATCAAATTTGACGGGTCATTCATTCTGGCGTAATCAACACCGTCATCAGATACGAAGGCACGAGCAGGTCGAATATGGTGGACGTTCAGCTCTATTTTCGCATCCTCACGTGATATTCCACAGACTCTGCACGAATTCCGATCGCGCTGGATAATGCTTTCGCGTCGTGATCCCCAGCCGGGGCCATAGTAATTGGTCCAAGATTCTTTGGCGCTCCGAGGAGGTTTGAATCCGGCTAAGCGAATTGCTTGGTTCCACGAGTCAAAACGTGCCCAGTAGGTTCCCGAGGAATACAAACCACAGTCGTCCATATCGCTGCAAGAAGGCACGTGACCGAGTTCATCATGCAGTCGCTTCAGTTCGTGTAATAGCTCGTCGGGTGTAAGATTTCGAAAGGTCGTCGGTTCAAACCCGGCAGCTCGAAGCGCCTGATTCCATGAGCCGAACTGCTCCGTGTAGGATCGAATACTATGCTGGCTGTGTGTTATCACGTCTTTAGAGGTCGGTGTCCGATCAACCCTGGCGGCCACGTTGTGAACATCGTCGATAAGATCGGACTGCTTCAAATCACGGTTGCGGTGAGGTTCTAGCCCTGCCGACTGTACAGCGTCAGTCCACGTCGAGAAGTAATTCTGATAGGTCGAAACGCTAAACGCCCCCATAGCGTCCATCTCGCCAGTTGTCGGAGGTCGACCGAGATCGTCGTTCAGCTCACGGAGTGCGGTGAGTAGCGCTTCTTGTTTCTCATCAGCAGGATGGTACCGGAAGTGGACACGGGCACCGTGCTTCGTGTCGAAGACCTCATCGCAGCTATCGACAGGACACTACGTCGAAGTTGTGACCTCACGAGTGTCGGTATGGTTAATCTCCATCCGGGTCAGTTAGAGCGGTATGTGATATGAAGCACAAGATGTGGCGGGAGGGCGATTCTTGGAAGAACGAGTATATCGCCCCCGTGAATCCACGAGAGTAGCGAGTGATCACGAAGGGGGTGGACACGATCCCTTGTCGATTACTCGGAACCCTCCCCCCCCGTCATCGATGTGTAAACTCTCGAGGGCGGAAGGGGGTCAGAGACGAGAACAGCCGAGAGAGGTCGGAAGCGCCACGAACAGGACGAAGAGACGCCGAGACAGGAGAATTATCACATATTCTACGACTATCACTAGTCTGACGAAGTTTTATATGCCACCCATCAGTACCATAACCGCAATATCGCTTACTGCGAAGGTTCGGAGGAGTGGAACTCCGACGTACCGAGCGGGGAACAGCTTCCTAATCGTGTTTGTTTTAGTGTCTCTTTCCCGTGAGACTGGGGCTCTCGTGGCCTCTCTGGCCGATCCGCCTCTTGCTCCTCGTCCTCTGTACCCTCCCTCTGGTGAGGATTTACACATCGATGACGGGGGGAGGGGGTTCACGCCCTCCCCGTAATCAAAATTCATCCGTGGATCGACCACCCGAGAACAATCTCGTCCAGTTTGATGGGGCCTTGCCGTGATTCGAGCGCTATCGACGTGTAACCCCGAGAAAATAACCGATTACACTTCGATGATGGGGAGTGCTGTATCCATAGAAACACCGTCACGACGTTGGAGATGGCTCTTACTTCTCGTGGAATTCGTTCAACTGAGCATTGACGACCGACTGGAGGAGCTCATCCTGGCCACCGATGGTTTCCAGTCTCGTGTCCTCGACGATCCGATCCATAATCGCTGTTGGATCACCCGTGAACGTGAACTCCATGTACATCCCACCACCACGTCCGCGGCTCTTCCTTGACGTCGAAATCAATCCATACGTGGAGAGCTCCTTCACGTACTTGACGTAGGTTTCTCGGGTCATTTGATCGGCATCAAGTTCGTCAGTGACCCACTGATAGACTTTGAACCCGACTGGACTCGGAACTGAACTCCCCGATCGTCTGGAGTGCCGGGCGACCGCTGCTGTCGCATACAGGGATATCTTCTTCTGGGTCGTCAACCCCTCGACGAGTTTCAGTGATCGGTCCTTGTCGATCTCCTCCTGAGATTCACGGACGTGTTCCTCGCGAACTTCCTCATCCCCGCGTTCGTCAGCGAGATCACCAGCACCGCGAAACAGATCGATGGCCTTCCGAGCATCACCGTGGCTTTGCGCTGCGAACGCCGCCACCAGTGGAATCACATCATCTTCGAGTGCATCTGGCCGGAAGGCGTCGCGCCGGTTTTTGAGAATCTGGCGCAACTGATTGGCGTCGTAATCGGGAAAGTAGACGTCTCGTGGATTGAATGAACTCTCTGCACGCCCGTCGATGTTCTCCATGAACTTCGGATCGTTCGTCAACGCCGCAACTGAGACCCGTCCCTCGATATCGTTCGAATTGCTCGCACGGGAGAGCTGGTAGAGAAGTTTCGAGTAGGCCGGCTCGTCGTTTGCGCGTCGACCGACTAGGAGGTCAATCTCGTCGAGAATGAAAATGACTGAGTCATAATTCTCGTTGATAAGTTCGTATAGGCGGCGGTACTTGCGTTTGGTCGACACTCCCGTCTCAGGAACACCGACCTCTGCGCCCACGTTCTTCGCGACGGTCTGAACGAGTTCGTAGACCGCTTGGTCGAGCGTATTGATCGGTTGGCAATTGATCGAGATGACGCCGAAGCGCTCTCCCTTCGATTTACAGAGATCGATGATTTGCTCTGTAACAGCTCCAATGATGAGGGATTTTCCGGTGCCTGCTGGACCGTACAACAGCATATTCGGCGGCCGATTCCCCTGCAGGGTGGGTTTCAGGAACGAGACGACAGACTCGAGCTGGTCATCACGACCAACGATCCGTTCCTCGTCGATGATCGTATCCGGCTCGACGAGATCCCTGTTGTCGAAAACCGATGCACCACCCTCCTCATCGAGCATATCGCGGATGGAGCGTTGCGTGTTCTCCGCTGAATCTCCTTCATCGCGTGCTGAAGCGGAGTTATCGGCGGCATCCACTTCGACGGCGTCGGTTTCAGTTTCTGCCGGCTGAGAACGTGTTTCTTCTTCTCCAAGGGTAGATTGATCCGTCCCACCCTGATCGCTACCGGCCATACGCTTGCTGCATTCTGAAGGCATAAAAAGATTCACCACCGTCGATGTCTATCCTGCCGCTACGACGAGTCTATTCCTCACATTCCACATCTTCGGTCCTACCGTGTCTGAACCGACGACGATGTACTATTCAGCCGTCTCGTCATCCGAGACCCCCCGTCGTCGATGTGTAACCGGTTTTCGCTACTCTGAGGTCGAATCTGCTCCTGATTTCACTAACCTGTCTGGTACACCCCCCGTCATCGATGTGTAAGCCGTGCGTCTGACGCCCCGTCATCGAAGTGTAAATCGTGCTCGACCACACCCCCCGTCATCGATGTGTAACGCCGCCGTCTTGCCATTAGATCTCACAGTCAGGAGAAATTGAATGATTGGCTACTCTTCATCAACGTGCCAGCGTCGCTCTCGCGCGTGGAATGAACAACGGTCTGGTTATGATTTGATGAGAGGGCCGCTTCCATCATGATATCTTCAGGTAGCATTATGTGGTAAAGCCGACACACTCCTCAGAAGGAATGTCTCGGCTTCTCTGTGGCCCGGATGCTGTTGCGGTCGATCGGGCAGCGTTCAACTGGGCCGCGACCCAATCGGGAGAAAATCCCGAAAGCGTCCTCTACATCGCGAATCAACCTCATCGCCTCCCAGAAATCGAAACGCAGTGGGAAGACATCGGTCGCCCGCTTGAACTCACTGCGCTCACACTTGATGAGTTCGTCGACCGGTGTTACGACCGCGAAGCGATCGGCGGTACTGCTTCGCGGATGGACCAGCCAACCCGCCTCCGACTCGTCGAACAGTCTCTCTCAGACTTATCCGCCAAGTGGTCGCTCATGGAGGGGGACGGACTGCCTCCGACCGGTCTCATCGAGCAGATGGAGGACCTCCTGAGCCTTGTCGAATTCGCCGGACTACTCTCACCAGAAGCCGTCCGCGACCGCCTGAGTGACGAAGGGCTGGTCAATCTGAGCGCCGAACTCGAGGCCATCACCAAGCGGTTCTACGATGGACGCGAGGGACTCCCCGATGGTTCAGCTACGACTCTCTGGGCCGAGCGGTACCGACGGGTGGCGAATTCCAATCCTGCTCAGTGCTTCCCACACACTGACGCCGTCATCATCGGTGGGTTCGACACGTTCTCTGTCCTCGCATCGCGCGTAGTCGAGACGATCTCGGAAACTTGGCCGACAGTCGCGACCTTCTCCCGGTTGACCGGAACGGACTCTCCGGGCGGTGTCGACGTCGCAACGGCCCCTGCATGGGAGTTCTTCGTCAACGACCTCGAATTCGAAACAGATGCAATCACAGCCCGTGAGTCTCGCCCACCCGCGAATCGACGGTTAGCGTCGGCACCCTTCCGTCCTGATGCCACCACACTCTCGCTTGACGAGACGACCGTCGAGACTGTCGTCCCGTCATCGCGTCCAGGAGAAGTACGGTATACGGGACGGCAGGTACAGGAACTCCTGGGTGACGGCGTTGACCCGAACAACATCGGCGTTATCGTGACCGCGCCATCGGCGTACGCCCATCGTCTCGCCAGTGAGTTCTCTGCGCGATCCGTTCCATATGCTGTCGCCCGGGACTACGATCTCGATGGAACGTCGGTCGGAGCTGCTCTCCTGACCGCGCTGGAGCTACTTGATGAGACAGAGATCACTGATGACCTTCGCAGCCTCCTCGATAACCCACTCGTAGAGCCGGTGCTGCCGAGTTGGGAGAACGTCGATAGCGAACAGGCACACGATGCGATCGCGGACGTGGAAGAATTCAGCGACGTCGAAGAGCCGTACCGAGCGGCTATCGACGAGCTTCTCGTCGAAGCAAAAACCGTGGCAGATGACGGGAGCATCGAAGCCTATCGCCACTTCGTTGAGTGCCTCGGAATCGAGGACACGGTAGAAGATCGAACGACGACCGGGTCGCAACGGGTCGTCTACCGTAGTGCCGAGCGAGTCCTTGACGCAGTCGAACGGACGGGAGACGGAGACGCCCTCAAACGCGCTCGGCATGCACTCGGTGCCGTCTCCGTCACCGACGATCCAACAATTCGCGATGGGAGAGTCGAAGTCCTCGGAGCGGCGGAACTCGGGATGCGAACGTTCGACCACGTGTTCGTCCTCGGTCTGACAGCGTCTCACTTCCCAAGTTCAGCGAATCGACTCGCACTTGTGAACGCCGTAACAGACGCACATCCGGACTTTGCCGAAGCCGACCAGGCTCGACGAGCAGAGTACCGCATCGCAAGTCTCGTCGCCGCCGCTGAGACCGTCACGCTCTCGCGGCCGAAACAACAACTCGACGGGACAGCGTACATCGATGCTGGAATCCTGGCCGAGTTCCGTCGAATCACCGAAACGGTGCCACAGCGACGGGATGAGTTCGGCCACCTCGTCGGGCAGACCCCGACCGGTCGGCGGGATAAAATCGGTGCGCGAGCTGACGCACAGCGAGCGTTCGCAACTGCTGGCGCTCGAGTCAGTCTAGACACACTCGGCGAGTACGCGACTACCGCGTCGGCGACGGGACTGTTCGTAGACACGGCGGGCAGCAGTGATCGACTCGATACAGAGGCAACACCAGGAGAGACAGCGATTGATGGCATTCGTACGGCCGCCGACCGTGGGTTGGCGCGTCCATCAGAGAATACGGGCTGGCTCACTTCGGGGACGGCGCAGGACCTCTCGTTCCACCTTGACCGACTCTCGCCGACGCAGGTAGAGCGATACGCCAGTTGCCCGTTCCGCTTCTACGCAAAGGAAGTTCTCGGGTTAGAGGAAGAGGACCGAGACGAGGGACCAATCAATCGTGGGCACTACGTTCACGAGATTCTGGAGCGGTTCTACACGGAACTCCGAGACGAGGTTGGGTCTCCGGTTTCGCTCGCAGGGTTCGATCAAGATGATCTGGAGACGCGACTCCTCCGTGTCGCGGTCGACGAACTCCAAGCCGTCGACGACGAGTTCGACGACCGCTGGCTCTTCGAACTACTGGCCGGTCTCGGTGATGCTGATCAAAACGAGTACTACAACCGGACCGCTGTCGATGGGCGACCTGCGGGTATCCTCGTGCGGTTCCTCGAAGAAGAGCTCGCATTGTACGTCGACCCGGACAATCGGCTTCAGAACGGTCCACTGACGGCAGCGCCGGCCTGGTTCGAGACCAAGCTCTCCTTCGAAGTGGACGGAACCACGATCAGCGGTGTTCTCGACCGCGGCGAAATGACGTCCGATGGGAGAGCCATTGTCCGTGACTACAAGACCGGGTACACTTCTTCCGAACGCGACACGCTGGACGGACTGAGCTTCCAGCTCCCGATTTACGCGAAGATGCTGGAGGCGAACGTCGACGAGGTTACCGAGGCCGTCGGAGGTGGATACTACCGGCTCAAGGAACCCGGGAAGGTGAGCAGCACCGCTGGTCAAATCGGGTTCGTCGGTGATGACCCGAAGAACGCGAGCTGGCGCGGTAACTCATATCGTGACGGATACGGCGGAACACCGATGGTCTACCAGAGTTCGGACAAACCTAGCATCGAGACTCGAGCAGGCTTCCGGGAGTTCCTCGATGACGTCGTTCCGCAACGACTCAGCGATATCGTCTCCGGCATCGAAGCCGGAACGTTCCATCCGACAATCAACGACCCCGACGACGCCGGGTGTTCAAACTGTCCCTTCCGCGATGCCTGCGACGTCCGGTCGTACCGGCGCCAACTATTCATGGAAAATATGGAATCCGAGGGACGAGATGCGTACGTCTCACCGATTGCTCGCGGCGTAGAGTGGGCTCCTGCGGTTGAGGAGGGGAACTGATGCGCCGAGACGACCTCACTGACCAGCAGGACGACGCCGTCACAGCGCTCTCACAGAACTATCCACTCACGGCCGGTGCCGGGACCGGGAAGACGACGACGCTCTCGTTCCGGTATCTAGCGCTTCTGGAGGATCATCCCGACGCCCTCCCCGAGAACGTTCTCGTGACGACGTTCACGCGACGGGCTGCGCGTGACCTCACAGAGACCGTCCGCGAACGCGTCTTGGACCGACTCGCCACCGCAGACGCCGACCACGAACGCTGGCGCGACGTTCTCAACGGGCTGGACGACGCATACATCCACACGCTGCACGCATTCTGTCAGCGCATCCTGTCCGAACACGCGACCGCAGTCTCCGGACTCGACCCCGGATTCGATACCCTCGACGATGTCGAAGCGAGTAGACTCCAGCGGGACATCGTCGACGAACTCATCGAAGAAGAACCCCGAGAGGTCGAGCTCCTCCTGGACGCGTTCTCGGAATACTCTCTCCGCGAGGTTCTCGAGGACCTGTTCGGTGAGCGCCCTGGCAGCGAAGCCTGGGCCGACATCTGGAGCGCACCCGCTCGTACTGTCGACGACTACGTCACCTACGTCGAAGAGGAACTCCACCCCTTCCCCGCCGACGAGGTGGATGCACTCTGTGCCGACGAGGAACTCCGAGTGCTCGTAGAGGACCTCCAAGAACTCGTTGCCGACCTTGACGAGACTGACCCCGGCGGACGGACCGAGCGCGTCTGGACTGCAGTCAAACTCTTCGATGAGCCCGACGGACTAGACGCTCTGGATTCCGTTCGTGACCGCCGAGATCGGATCTACGACGTGTGTGACGAACTCACCAAGTCCGGGCACGACGAGTACGCGAACTACTCCCCGGTGAAAGGGGACTGGAGCGGGACCGACGAAGACGCTGACCGTATCGGCGACATCGTCACCGAGATCGTTGAACGACTCGATGCGACACATCGGTCTGCGGAGGGTGACGGTCTCGACATGGCCGTCGACCGCGAGGGCGCGCCGTACTACTTCGCGTTAGCTCGTCTGTTCGATGAAGCTGCCCGCAGATACGCCGAGCGGAAACACGAGCGAAACGTACTGGATTACACCGATCTGGTCCAGCAGACACGTAACCTTCTCCACCCGGAGCGTGGGAACGACGCCGTTCGGGAATCGCTCGCTGACCAGTTCGACTTCGTCATGATCGACGAGGTTCAGGACACCGACCCGAACCAATGGGACATCGTTCAGTCACTCACCAGCCTCGCCGCCGACGATACGCCGTACAGCGCGCAGAACGTCTTCGCGGTCGGCGACGAGAAACAGTCGATCTACCGCTTCCGGAACGCCGACGTCGCTGTCTTCCAAGAAGCGCGGAGCGCACTCGTCGGCGCGAACGGGAGCGAGAACACCGCAACGACAGACGGAGGAGACGATGTTGTCGGCTACCAGCTTCAGGACAACTTCCGAACACTCCCACCTCTACTCCGGTTTCTGAATAGTCTCTTCGAGGATGTCTTCGACGACGACGCGGACGACGCCTTCGAGGCAGCACCACAGCCTCTCCGTCCCCGACGAGACAATCCTCACGACGTAACGCCGACGATGGAGTACCTGTTCGTTCCTGACGACGACCTCCGACCGAACGTCCTCGCTCCTGATCACCCGCTGAACGACGCACCCCCCTCCGCGCGACGGTGGGCGGAAGCTCAGTCCGTGGCAGCGCGCGCTACGCGCCTCGTCGACGACGAGACACAGGTCTACGAGCCTGATTCGGACGACGGCCTGGAAAGTCGGCCGGTGACGTACGACGATATTGCGGTCATCATCCGGAAGCGAACCCATCTCGACGAGTTCAAGCGTGCGTTCGACGATCACGAGGTTCCCTACACCGTCGTTCAGGGAGAGGGATACTTCGAGACGCCAGAGGTTCGGACCCTCACGAACCTGTTCCGCGTCCTCGCCGACCCAACCGACGACATCCGCCTGTTCGGACTGCTTCGCTCCCCGATGTTCGGCTTCACTGACGACGAACTCGCCCCAGTCGTGGAGGGTGGCAACGTCTGGGCGTCACTCAGTGAAACGGACGACACCGCGCTTACACGCGGTCATTCTTTGCTCGCCGAGTTGCGAACGCTCGCCGGTGCCTCTGAGGACGCCGCCGGTCCCCAGGTTGACTCGTGGGCAGAACTCCTCGACATCGCGCTTGACGCGACCGGTTACCTCGTGAGTCTCAGTGCGGATGAACGGCCGCAACAGGCACTTGCCAACGTCGAACAGTTCGAAGAGTACCTGCGTGAAGCCGTCAGCGACGCCGGTAGTCTGCGCTCACTCGTCACGCGCCTTGACGAACGTCAAGAGTTCACTAACTACGACCCCGAAGCGGCGATCCCGGACGGCGAAACCGGCGTCCAGATACTCACTGTCCACGCCGCAAAAGGCGAAGAGTTCCCCGTCGTCATCGTACCCGGCCTCGGTGACAAATTCAACACTGATCCACCACTTGCCGGCGGAACCGAGTTCGAAGACGTGAACGACCGCCCAGCACTCGGGCTCTCTGTTCCCGACAGCGATGACCTCTTCGACACTACCGACACCGTCGCTAAGAAAGGGCTCCGGTCACGCCGTCTCGCCAAGCTCTGTGCCGAAGAGAAGCGGACCCTGTACGTCGCCTGTACGCGCGCTCGGGATCATCTCATTCTGGCCGGCACACACGGAACCGAAGACGACGAATCACTCACGACGCTGGAAGACCCGGAGACGGACGAACCCACACGGTGGAGCGACTTCGTCCAGGAGTCACTGCTCGGTGACGAAGAGTTACTCGCCGCCCTTGAGGCAAACGGGGAGGTGACCGGTCAGTTGCACGTTGATTCGCTCACCCGGAGCGAGGACCCCGAACAGGGTGGCCCCAGCTACTCGGTTCGGTTCCCACAGCAAGCAGTGATACAGGACGAGGACGTAGATGTCGAGGCCCCTCCCACGGCTGTCGAAATACCGCAGCGACAGCCCGCCCCCATCCAGTATCGCCTCTCGCCGTTCCAAGTCGCGGACGTTCTGAGCGACAACCAAGACGGCGAACTGGTGTTCGACGAAGCGAACCGTATCGTCCACTACCGACGGGGAGCTGACGACGACACCGAGTGGGACGAAGAGGACGACACGCCTGCCGAAGAGGGAGACGGGTCGACCGGGCTGTCGGGTCGGTTCTTCGGCGAAGCGGTCCACCGAATCTGCGAACTCCAGCATCCTCCCGAGCGCTGGGCCGACATTATCCATGACGCGCTCAGATCGATGGACTATGAGGGAGCGGTGACTGCAGACGACCGCGACCGCGTCGCTGAACACGCCCAACGTGCGAACGGCTACGTCCGTCATGTGGCTGACAGCGACGACGTCGTCTATCGCGAACTCGAAGCAAGCGTGGAACTGGCCCACGGCTCCATCTCCGGTATCATCGATTGCCTCGTACTTGGTGACGAGACAGCTACTGTGGTCGACTACAAGACCGGTCATGTCGACGAAACGAAACTGGAGCAGAAGACCGAATACTATCAACCACAACTCGAGGCGTACGCTCTGATGGTCGCGGCCTTCGACGACGACCGTCCGGTTACGACGAGCCTCTACTTCACCGAAATCGAAGCCGACACCGGCGTCGAATTCAGCACTGGGAGTGGCGACGGGTCGCTCGGAGAACTCAAATCCAGTCTAGACCGGCGACTTCGTGAGGAAATCGAATCGCAGACACAGGCAGAGTTCGACACAGAGGACAGGACGCCAGACCTCTGATCGATGACGTGGAGAGAGCAGTGGCCGGGTGAGCCACGCGGGACGGAGCTCGACGAGGGGGATGAAGAGGGCTCAGGTCCTTTCCGTATTGCTCTCAAGCCCTCTGCTTGTGAAGCCTCCCCAGAGATTGCGGCACTCCGAGAAGAGTCGGGGGAGGTACTTACGTACGAATCTGAAGGGGAAGCGGCGAAGATACTCGTCGACGACATCGATTGTCCCGGACTGCAATTCCAAGCAGCAGCTCCGAATGACCCCGCAGAGGTGGACGCATACTTAGTGAAGCTTCGCGATCCTGAACCGCCCTCAACGGAACGGGGACCCCCAGAAGACGGCTGGACGTTCAACATGCGTGCCCAGCAGGTCGGGGCACTCGCTGAAGCGCTGTTCCAAGCATACGGGTGGAACCCACCTCCAATCGTCACCTACGCTGCGAAGGATCTGGGCATTGACCCCGAAGAGTTCCGGGTGCAGGTAAACCCAGTACCCGATAGCGTCGGCCAGTTCGAGTTCAGTGGTGGCGACGGGACGTGGATTCCAGACTTCGAGTTCGTCGTCCACCGCCGAACTGACGACCACCCATTCGGCTATGGAGGTCCGGTACTGAAGCGATACATCGCTGAAGTCAAACACGGTTCCACCAGCTTCGAACGAAACCAGCGGGCACAGATGACCCAGTTGGCTCATGAAGGTGGGCCTAACTTGGACGTACTCATCATCCGTGTCAACCTCAAAGGTGCCCCACAAACGTACGATCTAACGATTCGATCAGTAGCTGAGGGTCTCCAGTAACAGCGACAGTCTCACCGAGTCGCTTCGTACTCCGTCGTAATCGCACGGTCGCGTCGGAGTTTCTTCTCGACGTTCTCGCTTCGACAGTCGACATCGAGGCGTTGGCGCTGCCAGTCCTCTCCGGACTTCCCGTTCCAGACACCGTACAGCGTCACCTTCGGCAACTGGAGCACGCCGAAGAGGACAGCGAGCGTGTAGAGTACGTCGCGAAGCTCGTCCCACGAGACGGTGACCTTACGCGGGATGTCAACGGGGAAGCTCACGTGTTGGGCGAGGACTCCCTGCTCTCGTGCGCGCTCTACAAAGCCGTGGTCGTTGCTGAGGAGGATCACGCGCTTGCGGCTGTCAGCGTCGTACTCTGCGTACGCGTCGACGATGGCCACGTCACCAGTGTCGCTCTCGATCGTGTCTGCGTAGCGGTGGTCACGGAGGCGACGGTACTCGTACAGCCCAAGGATACCCTCGCGGTTGGCACCCGCGGGCTGGTCATCGAGCCGAGCAAATTCGGGGCCAAACGCGTCTTGGAGCGAACGGGTTTCGTAGTGGTTGTAGTGCCAGTTGAGTTCCTCGTAGATTCCGGTCGTGAGGGCGAACCCGTTCACGGGCTTGCGTCCCTTCTCGTCGCTGTATCGTTCAGGGTCGAGTCGGAGAACATCCGGCAACCGATAGGCCATCAGGTTCGTATCGATGCCCAGCGCGACCGGCTGGTGACCAGCGTCTAGGTCTGGATATCCGTGCCGCCGGAAGAACGTCTCCACAGTTTCGTGGTTCTCGATGTCGACGAGCGTGCCGGCGACGAGAGCTCGGACGTACGTCTCCGCATCCGGAAGGTCGTTGTACGCTCGCTCGCCGTACTTCGTGTGAATCTCCTCACGAGTATCCTGGTACGTGAGGGCACCCTGAGTGAACGTGACCGTCGTGTCGACTGGGTCTGCGATGTCGATGCTGAGGAGCTCACCGATGTCGGAACAAGGGTGCTTCACACTGACTGTCGTGACTCCCTCTGTGTACAGTGCGTTGAGGAGGTGGGTCACATGATGACGAGCGAGTTTCATCCAAAAACCTCCTGGAAGTCGATGAGTTCGACCGTCGGTTTCGGAACGTCAGCGTAGATGCGTCCGTAGAACTGGCTTTCGGCGAGGTAGAGATAGAAGACGTGATTCGCCTCGAATTGAATCCCGGCTTGGAAGGCGATTGCGGACATGAATTTCCGACCCGGTGTGACGTCGACGGCCACTGTTCCACCGTCGTCGCGAACCTGGGAAATTGGTCCCCGGAAGTGATCGACGATTCGCTGGAAATCGGTCTCCTCGTCGAGGTGCGTCACGGATAGGTCCGGGTCGTCGCCCCCGTACTCGACGACCACCCGCTCCATCATGGAGGTGATCTCGTCGAACTGGTCACCGATGCCGGGATTCTCTAAGACGTAGAGCTCGTCCGGCAGAAACCCGTCCTCGCAGGCGGCAGCGAGCGGATTCACCACCGCTTCGAGGTGCGTACTCATCGTCGTTATCCAGGCCCGGGTCATACGGCATCCTCACAGTCCAACAACAAAACGATGGGCCAGGGTTCAACCCGCCGTCAGAGAGATTCCCGAACGATGTCGTCGAATGCAATCAGAATCTGCTCGGGAACGAACTGCTCGAAGATCACACAACCGTCCGGGAATCCAACCGTTACTCGAGGATTGAACGGACCCCAGCCATCCGACGTCTGAACGTCACTCGGTATAGAGATGATTCCAGTCGCAGAATCGAGTTCCGTGTCTCCACGTCGAAGTAAGTCCTCAACAATCGCATCAGCGCGAACGTCGGAGAGTTCCCCGGTCTCCGGCTCCTTGGAACGGATTTCGATCTCCCGGGTGTTGTCGTAGGAGTTCGTATTCTGGAGGCGGAGCGTGGAGTACCCATCGACGCAGGCATCTTCGAAGCGGCCTCGGAAGCCACCGTCGAGGAACGAAATCGGCGTCGACTCCTCTAACTCGAAGTAGCTCAGGAAAGCCTGCACCGTCGCATCCGCCGTACCCTCGTCAGGGGCCCGAACTGCGAGCAGTTGCGTTCTCGGTTCGAACGTCGCAACGGTCGTCGGGCGGTCTTCCTTCGTGAGCGTAAGCTGTGTCTGGGACCCAGTGTCGGGGACGTTGCAGACGACGTAGATGCGGTCGTGTTCGCTGACAACCGTCTGAACCTCGGACCCGTACACACCTGGAGACCCGACGTCACCGACACGACCAGTCGCGCCCTCAGCCGATACTTGGTGTAAGTCGCGGATACGATAGTAGAAGACTGTGCGTTCGCCCGCGAACTGGAGCTGCGACGCCGCTCGCCGTAGTTGGATTTGGGTGAGTTCGTCAAGGGCATCAGCGAAGCTCCGGTCGTCGACATCCATCGATACACCTGCTGCCTGGAGGACGCGCCTGCGGGCCGTTTGCGAGGGGAGACTCCGAATGAGTTCTTGTGGAGAGGCGTCGTTCTGTGTTGGATCGATTGGGAGTTCCATTATCTGATTACATCGAGGACAGCTATTGAGTTCTTTTCACTCAACTATCGGGACGACTGCTCATTTGGAATCCGCTGGATAGTTGGAGTCTCGCTACTCCTCGGTGCTGCTGCTCACGTAACGATTGATGAGGGCCTGTTTGATTCGCTTCTCCCGCTCTTCGGCGAACTCTGTGAAGTTTTCCGGCGTCATCTCGACATCGTCAGGATACAGATTGTCTTCACGGTACCGTCGCTGCTCGCCTTCTGAGAGGTCGTCGAGCCAGTCTTTCGGCCACTGTGTACCCTTCTCGCTGTTGTTCACCCGATGGTGGAGGAGTTGGAGGTTTCCGAGTCTGTGGATCTCGATGTCTTCTCCAGCAGCCTCTTCGACCTCGTCGTCCCTGCTGGCGGGGAAGATGTGGTCGACTTCGTAGTCACTGATGTTCCGATCCCCATAGATACCGTCGAGGAGTCCGAGCACCGCAGCAACGTTTCGGCTGGTGAACGTCACGGACCCGGTCGCGTTCGGGTTGTACCTCGCGTGTTCAACAACACGTTCGATGTCCTCGCGAGCAGGACTGACCCCAAGCGTGTTGAACAGCTCAAGCGCCGGGAACGACGAGAGGTCGCCCTTGCTATCGGACAACACCGACATCATCACGCGTGCTTTCGTCCGTCGGAGCAACCCGTGACTCTCGTTCAGGAGGAGGAGAATCGCGAAGAACTTGAAAATGTCATTCCGGATTTCCGCCGCCGTGTGGTCGACGTCCGGATTCTCGTAGAAGAACTTCGCCAAGAGCGCGATGTGGCTCTTCGAGTTCATCGTATACTCCGATAGCCCGATGTCCAAGAGGCTCTGGAGTGAGAGCTCCATCGCCCGGGGGAACCACTCAAACGGGGCATACGAGTACGCCGGCGGACCGTCCATCCACTTCGTCCGGAGTGTCTCCAAATCTGTGTCCGAGAGGTTGTTGACAGACGATTTTCCGGCGAGGTCGTCATCGAGAAGCATGTACGAGTACCGCATGAACAGGTCCCGGTCAATCTCCGTCTCGTACCCCGCATGCTCGCGCTTGAAGTCCTCGACCCAGTTCTCGACCTTCTGTCGGGGGTTGAACGGACGGTCTTCCATATACGGCCACGTGCTCATCAACTTCGACAGCATGAGCTGATACGGGCGTGGCTCCTCCCCCTGGATGTTGATGCGTTGGAAGATTTCCTTGATATGGTGGTTGTCTTTCTTGATCGTCTCGACGGGGAGTTCGCTCTTCATCACGTTGTGATAGAACTCGTCCATCACCAGCGAGGCCGCGTCTTTGAGCGCGTCGCGAGTCTCCTCGTCGGCCTCCATGGTCGTCGACCGAACTCGCTCCCGTGCGAGTGCGCGGAGGTCAGACTGCTCTAACAGGAGGCCGTCGCTCGCGATGGCGTCGGGGAGTGGGAACCAGTAACGGTGCGTCCCGGCTCTGTTCTCGTACCCAAACTCGTCGTCATCACCGAACAGACTCGACTTCTTGAACGTGAACTCGTAGTCGCCGGCGAGCCCTTCTTGATCGTGCTGCGGATGACCGAAGAGGTTCACACAGAGCTTCTTTTCGTCCCAGAATCGGGATTCGTCTCTCGTTCGACCGCTCCCACCGGTGTACGTCGTGATACTACCGTAGAGGCCGATATAGAGCGAGTTGAGACGCTGTTGGCCGTCGATGACTAACGAATCAGCGTCAGCGTCGTCGACGCCTTCGTTGTTCCGCGTGAAACCCTGATCGGTAATCGGTCGAGGGACTCGCCCGTCGTCGGCGATGTAGTTCGGGATGAACTTGTATGCGAAGTAGTCGTCTCGGGCACGGCGGATATCCCATTTGAGGAGTACGCCGATCGGGTACCCACGAATGAGCGAATCGAACAGCGTCTCTATCTGATTAGGTGACCAGACAAATTCACGTTGGAGCCCCGGGAGAAAGACATCTGAGTTGATGTCTGCGAGAAGATCCTCGATCGTTTCGGACATACTGAGTGTGTCAAATCCTACTGTTGTGAATATTTCCCTCAAGAGAAGAGATAGCAGTCTCCCGATTGCAGTTGAATTAGGCGACCCCGAGTCGGTAACGACAGTCGGGAAAGAGACAGCCTACTAACATCACCCCACTATTGACTTGGGTATCGAGGTTCGATCCTAAGTTCGACGAGTCTCTCCACCTGTTTTCGCATCGTCCGAGAACCAGATACTTCGATCCATGACCACTCTGTCCACTCCCACATCTCACCACCTTCCGTCGGCCGGTTCAACCCAGAGTCTGCTTCGACATGCTCACGAACGGTGTTACTCCCCGATCGCAGACGCGTGTGATGGTCGTATAGTCGCTGATGGACGTTTTTCGCTTCGCCAACGTAGAGGGGTTCACCAGATTCGCCATCGTAGATAACGTACACCCCTGGATGTCGGGTCAAATCCGATTCCTGCGCCAGCAGCTCTTCCGCCGCCTCCTGAACGTCGTCGGGAAACGCGATGTCCTCCATCGGTAGTCGACCTAATGTTCAGCAGACGGGATATTGTTTTCACAGTGGACATACTGGTCGCCGGTATGACGTTTTGGCTGATCAAGTCGGGGAAGCCCGATATGTGGAACTATTGGACCGACGACGAGGTAATCTCGGTCGGGTGGGACGTCGGCCCGCACGTCGACAAATCGTGGAACGATCTCCGAAGCCGGATAATGGACAAGTTCGACAAGGATGCAAACTGGGCAGGAAACGCAGTAGGGTCGGTCAAGTCTCTGGCTGGGACTCACCGGGACTCTGGACAGCAGATGAGCTCCGATGACGTCGCAATCATCATCGGGACGAAGAGCGTGTACGGTCACTCCGTAGTGCGGGGCGTCGTCGAAGTGGGAGAGTACGAGTTCGACGAGGAGGGAATCGCTCCGTCGGGGGATCACACCTACATGCGCGAGATAGACAAATGGCTGTACGGGAATCCCTCGTCCGACACACCCGACGAAGGCCCGATTCCGAAAACCCGACTCGGTGATCAGTTCCAGCAGGGCGGGGACAACAGCCTCCACATCGCCTCGACAATCAAGCGGTCCAAGTTCCACGATACCGACACGCTGGAGACGCTGGTCGAGCAGTTGCAAGAGGCCGAAGCGGTGGAGGAACCGGAGTACGATCTCAAGGTAAATTCGGAACGGGCGGTCGAGGAGTACCTCCTGGAGAACATCGGACGACTCCACGACCGGATCGACACCGGGTCGATTCACCAACAGCAATTTCTGACCGAGGAGTCTCGCGTCGACCTCTACTGTTACGACCAAGAGACGTCCGACCCCATCGTCGTCGAACTCAAGAAGGGAGAGGCGGGAGTCGGTGCGTACGATCAACTGAGTCGGTATCTGAACGCGGAACGAGACAAAGGCAAGGATGTCACGGGGCTGCTAGTCGCCGAGAGCTTTTCGCCCTCCGTGACCCAAAAAGCCGCCGAGAATCCCCATATCCAGCTTCGGCAGATAAAAATCGATCTCCGGTTCGAGCCAGTTAGTAGCGAATCAGAGATGGAAGAGTAACGTTCGGGAATACCATCGGACGTGGTTCCGGTGGCAAATCGCTCTTCGATGCAGGATTTGAACTGGTAGTTACGTATTTTTATATGGCTCCTGGGGAAAGGCTCGGTAAGGCTGACTCATGTCTAAGCAGGAACAATCTTCCGAGTCGGAGGGGCGGTCTGAACTTCCCATTGAGCGCGGCTTTCCCATTGAGCGGGTGAACGAGATCGCAGAGAAGGAAGGCCGAGCTAAACAGTGGTACCGGCCAGTATATACGATGCACAAGTGGTGGGCACGAAGACCGGGCTGTCTCTTCCGTGCAATCACTCTTTACTCTCTTCTTGATGAGAATACAGATGTCGAGGACATCGAACTGTACGAACCTGGTGCGAACCAGACACTCGGTAGTAACGGTTTAAGCAAAGAAGATCTGATCAAAGCCATCGGAGATGTCTCAATAGACGATCCTGAACCACTCTGGGACTTCTATCCTAAAGACGTCCGAATAAAAAATAAGAAAATTCTCGATCCCTTTATGGGTGGGGGAACGTCGCTCGTGGAAGCATCGCGGTTCGGTGTAGAGTCACGAGGTATGGATCTAAACCCAGTCGCTTGGTTCGTCACAAAGAAAGAATTGGAAGCTGGACAAGTAAATGTCGAAGAGCTAGAGCAGGCCTTCGAAAAACTTGAAAAGAAGGTTGCTGACGAAGTTCTTCAGTATTACCGGACACCCTGTCCAAATGGTGATCACGACGCTGACGTGATGTACAACTTCTGGATAAAGGAACTGGATTGTGTGGCTTGTGGACACACAGTTCCTTTGATGAAAGATTATCGTGTCGCTGCCGGCCGTTACGAAGATGATGGAAAATACTACGTTCTCTGTCCCGACTGCGGAACGATTACACTGAGTGACGATTGGCACGAGGCGACTCACTGCCACGAGTGTGACCACGAATTCGTCCCAGAAGACGGACAAGTTACTCGAGGAGGTTACTACAATTGTCCGGAGTGTGGTCAAAAAGAGTCTATCACAGACGGAATTGCCGAGCAGGGGAAACCGGGTCAGCGACTCTATGCTGTCGAATATTACTGTGAAGAGTGCGACAACCAAGGATTGCCGAAGAGTTCCTACAAAGGGTATAAACAGCCAGACCCCGAGGACAAAAGACTGGTCGAAAAAGCAAAACAAGAGTGGGAGACTCGAACTGATCTACATGAATATGTCCCCAAGGAATCAATTCCTGGCGGGCATATGACTTCTGAGAGAAACCCCCTTTCGGATCACGGGTTCGAAGAATGGACGGATATGTTTAATGAACGCCAATTACTGAACCTGGCGAAAATGATGAAGGCCATCGACCAAATTGATGGCGAGGAAGGCGATTACCTGCTACTTGCGCTCTCTGACTCGATTATGTTTTACAACCTTCTAACGATGTACAATTTGACGGCTAACAAGATTGAGTCTGCACTTCATCGGATGAAAGCCTTCCCGCCCCAGCATGATCTCATTGAGGGTAACCTGTGGGGTGCCGAGTTCGGAAGAGGAACCTTCCGAAATATGTGGGATATGGTAATTCGAGGCGTTGAGTACGCGAATGCTCCGACAGAGCGGTATGTCGAAAATGGAGAAAATAAGGAGACTTCCGAATTCGCACAGCCGATTGGAAGAAACTCTGAGGTATCCCAAGGAGACATGCGACTTATTAATGCAACAGATGAGTACGATGCGGTCATTACTGATCCACCGTACTATGACAATATCATCTATTCTGAGGTCGCGGACTACTTCTATGTCTGGCAAAAAATTCTTCTTGAAGACAAGTACCCTGGATTCGACCAAGAAAAAACACCACGCGCCGGCTCAATAGTTACGAATCCGTATCTCGGGAAAACTGCGGAAGACTTCGAACACGAGATGGGTGAAGCACTCGCGGTAATCAACAAGGCGCTCAAGAGTGACGGTGTTCTCGCCTTCACCTACCACCACAGTGATGAGGAGTCATGGGGCGAACTCCTCGAATCACTCTGCAATAATGGATTTGAGGTAACGGCGACTTATCCGATTAACTCCGATCTGACTAAATTCATTAGCGGGGAGGCAGTGGCTTTCGATATCGCAATTATCGCACGTCCAACGGAAGAACGAA
Source organism: Halobellus sp. H-GB7 (assembly GCF_030848585.1). Taxonomy (NCBI): domain Archaea; kingdom Methanobacteriati; phylum Methanobacteriota; class Halobacteria; order Halobacteriales; family Haloferacaceae; genus Halobellus; species Halobellus sp. H-GB7. The sequence goes on from NZ_JAVDDW010000010.1 coordinate 79,501, forward strand.
TACCGACTTCGTGGCGTCGCCTCCGAATCGACATCATGAATCGGCTTGAGGAAATCCAAGAAAGCCTCGAAGAACACCGTGACCTCACTGAGGGTGACATCGGTGTGGTCGAGATGGGTGCGTGTTTCTCCGAGTATTCGAAGCACCACGGCGAAGTCCGCCGGGGTGGAGACATCATGACCGCCAAGGAGGCCGTGCAGGAGATCTACGGCATCATCCAGGACAACGCGCTCGGTGAGCAGGACCTCTTCCTCTCGCTCCGTCGGAGTACGTCGCCCAGCTACAACGACTTCAACAAGCTCCTCCGCCGGAGTGAAGCCTCCGAGGAGGAGATGCGCGAGAAGGCGCTGTTCCGCATGGACGGGAACGACTTCATCCTCGGCGACTGGAACGACGAGAAGCGACAGGCCTACGTCCGGAGCAAGGTCTCCGAGGCGAGCAGCGATCTCAGCGTTCTGGACAAGGCGCACTTCCTGCGCTACCGCTACGAGGAGGACAAGTCGACCAAGGAGTATCTGGAGCGCTGGAACTCCGACGACCTTCAGGAACTCTGTGAAGGCCTCGCCGAGGCGACGGGAGACGAGACGTACCTGAAGATGCTCGGCGTCGACTTCTCCCTCAGCGAGTTCGAATCCCAGTAGAGTTCGTCTACGAGTTCCTCTTTTCACTCGTCTTAGGTGGAAGGTGCCCGCCGAAAAGACCCTATGAAGAGCAAACCAACATTACTATGTTTCTTATCAAGTTTTAGAAGCTCAATTGTCGAGATATTTTTGATAGACAAAATTCTCTGCCGCTTCTATTGCGCACTTTGATAAGTACTCCATCCATCGTGTCAATCATACATGAGCGCTGAAGGAACTCCCAAGTCCATCGACGACATCTTGACGCTCAGTCCGGAACTCACCGAAGGTGATGGCCTCATCAAGGGCCAGATCCGGCTGTACGATGTCGAAAGTGACACGGAAACGTTGGAATCCGACGCAGAACGGTTCTTCGACCGCACGCTGCTGACCGGCGGGCTGGAGGACTCGATGAAGCGCCTCCGGGACACACTCAACGGTGAGGACAACATCCGCATCCACGAGATGTACGGTCCGTACGGGACCGGTAAGTCTCACCAGATGGTGGCGATGTACCACGCGTTCAAGTCGCCCGACGCTGTCGCTGACTGGGCCGAGGACCGCATCGAAGGCCTCGGCGACGCGCTCCCGAGAGACGCCCTCCCCATCGTCGTCTCTCTCCAGAAAGAACAGTACGACTACCTCTGGGAGCCCCTGTTCGAGCAACTCGACTACGAGCCTGACGAAGACGAGTACGCCGAGGGAGGATACCCGACCATCGACGTCATCAAGGACGCCGTCGGTGACCGCACCGTCGCGTTCTTCATGGACGAGCTGGAGGACTTCTTCCAGTCGCTGAAAGGCCGTCGCGAGGGCGCGAACAAGGGGTTCCTTCAGGCGCTGCTCGAAACGACCTCGCGTCCGGACACCGAACTCTACGCGATCATCTCGGTGCTGCGTGAGGGCTCCGACGTCCACGATATCCTGGCTCGCCAGCAGCGCGTGGAGGTCAACATGTCCAACCAGGTGGACATCCGGGACGTCCTTCGCCACCGGCTCATCGACTCCATCGACGACCGCTCCGCGATGCGCTCGCTCGTCGACGAGTACATCCAGGCCTACGCCGACACGGACTACGTCGACCTGCCGGACGGCCTCCGCGACGAGATGTACGACACGTACCCGTTCCATCCCGTACTCATCGACTCGCTGAAGACGCGCTACTTCGCCGAGACCGAATCCGGTGCGACCCGGGGGATGCTCTACCTCTTCGCCAAGGTGCTCGTCGACCAGTACCAGGACACCGACCTCATCACCCACGGGGAGGTCGACGCCGTCGAGTACAACGACGAATTGGGTCGGATCAACGTCGAGCATTATCGCCCCGACCGGTGTTACGACGACATCACCGACCGCCTGTCGAAGACCGACATCACGTACGGCCGCCCGATCCTCAGCACCGTCCTCATCTACTCGCTCACTCCCGGCCTCGCGGAGGGTGCGACGACCTCGGAAATCGTCATCGGAACCTACCACGCTGGCGACCGCATCAACGACATCATCGTCGACCTCGAACGGCTCCAGGGCGAGGTCTACCACCTCTGGCGCTCTGACGACCGCTACGTCATCCGGGAGGACGAGAACCCGCGCTCGCTCGTCAAGAACGCGGCGCGTGACGTCGACGACGAGGACGCGATGGAACTCGTCGGTGAGACTGTCGAGAAGCTATTCGGAGGCGGCTCGTACGCGGTCGGATTCAACACCGACGGGAACCTTGAGAGCGTCGCTGACAGCCAGAACATCAAGGTCGTCGTGAAGAACGGCCCGTGGGACGAAGACAGCGTCGCGGAGATCATCAAAAATCAGCCCGCCGGGCGACAGTGGCGGAACACGCTCGTCTTTGTCCAGCCCAAGAACGGGAAGTCGATTTCTCTGGACGACCAGCGAGAGAAGTTCGTCGGTAAGGCCAAGGAGGTAATCGGTGCGGAAATCCGAAGGGGTGACGAGAACTTAGCGGAGGAAATCCGTGATGAGATCGAAGACCTCCACGAAGAGTACGAAGACGAGCTCCTAAACCGTCTGGAAAGCGCGTACGGCGAACTGATCGACGGAGAGGACCTCCTCAACGAGTTCGACTACGCCGCCGAAATCTCGCTGGAGAACATCGTCGCCACCGAACCGGTCCTGAACGCCAAGAACATCGTCGGAGCAGTCGAGGCCGACCCATACGACCTCCAGCGCCACGTGTGGGACCTCGTTCAGGACCGATTGAGCAGCCGTTCGGAGACCACCATCGACGATATCTACGAGCAGTTCCTGATGAGCCCGACGTACCCCATCCCAGGGAGCGTCCAATCAGTCGTCGATGCGGTCGAGAACGGGCTGGAGGGGAAACCCGTCCTTGCCCACGATGGAAGCGGGTTCAAGGACGAACTTCGCGGACTCACGCAGGATACGGTGCTCGTCCTCGAGAGCGATGTCGAGAAGTGGTCCACAGACGAGGTCGAATCCGAACTCCGGAGCCGGTTCGGTGCAGGGACGAAGGAAGTCGACTTAGCGTCGTTCGAACTCGACCTCACCAAGCGGACGGACGTGTGGATTCACGACCAGAGCCCCGAGGATGCCGTCAAGATGGCCGCTGGTCGACTCGCAAGCGCGGACCACTACGTCCTCGTCAGCGGCAGTGAAATCCTCGATAAGGTTCGCTCTGACGCGACGCTCCGCGACGTTTCGGACGCCGAAACCATCGGGCCGGACGAGGTTCGGTCACGAATCGAGGAGACGGTTCAAGCCGCTGGAGAGGCCGACACGAGCCAGGTTCTCACGGCGATTCGCAACGATACGGAGGTCTACCTCCCGAAGGACAACACCGAGTCGGCGTTCCGTAGCGCAGTCAGCGCGCTTCTCTCTGACGGGTACAAGCTCAAGACCGGTGGCGACTACGTCAGCACTCTCGGTGACCGTGAACCGACCTCCGTTGTCGTCGCGCCGATGGTTCCGGACGATATCGGTGACCGCATACTGAACTACATCCGCGACCTCGACGAGGAGGAGACGTTCAAGGTACAGTCGATTCAGGCCGACTGTGCGCCCGGTGAGGCAGAAGCTGCTGTCAAGCACTTCCTGCTCGCGAACCTCGGGAAGAACGACCCGCACTACGTCGTCGGGGCGACCGGCTCGGACGACCCTGCGGACTGGTTCCCCGGTGCTGGCTTCCGTATCCCGCCTGAGGAGGGGTGGACGTTCGAGTACCAGGGTGACAGCCCGGCCGAAATGCGGAATGAGTGGAGCGATACCCACGAGTCAGGCTCCGTCTCGTACGGTTCCCTCTCGTTCAACACGAACGGAGACGGTGCTGCTCCCGGTGGTCTCCAGAGCGTCGCTGAATTCCAGCTCGCACACGCTGACCTCCAGCTGGAGCTCGGCCAGTCGCACGAGGTCGTCGCGGACATCCTTGAGAACATCCCCGAGTCCGCAACGGGTATCGACATCACCATCCAGTTCGAATGACGCGCACGTTCAAATACGAAGACGAGGCCATCGGTGACAATGCCTGACCCGGACACCGACTCGCGGGAAGAGCTTCCCATCGAGCGAGGCTTCCCCATCGAACAGGTCAACGACCTCGCTGACCGCGAAGGCCGGGCCAAGATGTACTATCGGCCGCTCTCCACGATGCACAAATGGTGGGCCAGACAGCTCGGCAGCGTCTTCAGGGCGATTTCGTTGTACACTCTGGTCGACGACCCATCTGCTGTGACCGTCCAATCGCCGGGTCGGGAAGAGATGAATCTATCCGACTTTGAGGACAAGGAAAGCAAATCAGATACCACGGCAGACGTCTCTCAGCTTCTGGACTCAGTGAGTCTCAGTAATCCAGACGCGCTCTGGGAGCTGTATCCGAAGGACGTCAGAGTGAGTGATAAGGCCGTTCTCGATCCCTTCATGGGTGGGGGGACGAGCCTCATGGAGGCGATTCGATTCGGCGCAGACGTAACGGGTGTCGACCTGAACCCTGTCGCATGGTTCATCACGAAGAAAGAGATGGAGGCCCACGAGGTCGACAAAGATGAACTCCGGGATGCGTTCGAAACGGTCCGAGATGCGGTCGCTGAGGACCTCCAGTCGCGATACAAGACGACGTGTCCGCATGACCACGATCACGTCGCTGACATCGTCTATGCACTCTGGGTTCGGAAACTGGACTGTACCTCCTGTGGCGAGACGATTCCGCTGTTCAAAGACTACCGTGTCGCGAACGGCCGGTACGAGAACGACGACAAGTACAACGTCTACTGTCCCGGGTGTGACTCCGTCTTCCTGACAGACGACTACCGGACGGAGTCTTCCTGTACCGAATGCGGCCACGAGTACGTTCCAGCGAACGGCCCTGTGTCCCGAGGTGGCAATTACGGTTGTCCGTCTTGCGGACTCAAATACTCCATCGTCGACGCGATCGCAGATGGGCAGTCCTACACGGAAGACCTCTACGCGATCGAGTACTACTGTACTACCTGCGACGACGAAGGAAAAGACCGATCGACAGTCAAGGGGTACAAAGCGGCTTCCGATGAGGACCTGGCTGCGTTCAACCAAGCGAAGTCTGCGTGGGAGTCGTCAGAATCGCTTCGTGAGTACGTTCCAGATGGAGAAATTCCTGAGGGCGCGATTACGGCGGCATCACGAATCAACGGGAACGACGTCTTCAGCCACGGCTACGAGACGTGGCAGGATATGTTCAACTCTCGGCAGCTCTACTGCTTGTCCACGCTGCTTTCTGCGATAGATTCTATCGAGGATCAGCAGATCAAGGAATACCTCCTGCTGGCCTTCAGCGACTCCCTCATGTTCCAGAATAACTTTGCCCTCTACAGCATTTCGGGGACAAAGATAGAGGGAATCTTCAGACAGAATTCCTACACGCCGCTCGTTGAGTACGCTGAGAACAACGTCTGGGGAACCAGAGCTGGCCGGGGGACGTTCAAGAACACCTGGGAAAAGATCGTTAACGCAGTTGAGTTCGCTCACCATCCGACTGAACGGCATCTCGAGGATGGAGAACTCAAAGAAACCGAGCCATTCGATCATCCCGTCGGTGGGGACTTTACCCTCCACCAGGGAGACATACGGAACGTCGATCTTGACGAGAAGTACGATGCCGTCATCACGGATCCTCCATACTATGACAACGTAATCTACTCCGAGGTCGCTGATTTCTTCTACGCGTGGCAGCGGCTTCTCCTGGCTGATGAGTATCCCACCTTCACTTCCGAAGAGACGCCTCGACGCGAGAGTATCGTTGCGAATCCGGCTGTCGACAAGGACGGCGACATGTTTGAGGCCGAGCTGAAGCAATCGTTCTCCCGTATTCGCGAGGTTCTGAAAGATGACGGCGTACTGACCTTCACCTATCGTCACGGAGGGAAGGAGTCATGGGGGGCGCTACTACAGTCTCTCTGCGACGTTGGATTCGATGTCACCGCGACGTACCCCATCTCTGCGAATCTCAGTGAGTTCGTGATGGGTGAAGAACTGAGTTTCAGCGTGATTGTCGTCGCACGACCTGCGACGAGGCGCGAACCTGTTAGCTGGACCTCTCTCCGACGACGAATGCACAGAGAGGCGCGCAACGCGAGAGAGGCGATTCGCGCGAATCAAACGCTTTCAGAAGGCGACATCAGTGTTGTCGAACTCGGCCGGTGCTTCCGTGAGTATTCGAAGCACCATTCCAAGGTCCATAGAGAAGGAGCGGTGATGGAAGCCGATGAGGTGGTTGAAGAAATATATGACCTCATCACTGGTGACGTCTCACCCGACCAGATCTATCTCGACCTGTTGGCGATGGATTCACCCACGCTGGACGACGTAACACGTCTCTGTCGTGGGACGAACGTCAAACCAGACGACCTCCGTAGCCGACGACTCTTCAGTACGGATGATGGGTTTGCACTTACCCGATGGAGTGACGAGGAGCGCCAGCACTACCTCCGAAACCAAGCTGTCGAGGACCTTTCTGCACTTGAGCGCGTCCAGTTACTCCGATATGAAGCCGAGCAAGAAGTCACCACATCTGACGATGTTCGGGGGCTGGAGGTCACAGGGGAGATGATCGATATCGCGACCGAGCTGGCGAACATCACCGGGGATGAGGAATTCCGACGGCTCTTACAGGACTAACGTATTTCACAATCCCGTGAGAGGTTCGGGACAACATGAGCGATATCGATGCAGTTGCGGGTATGTATAATATCATCGTCAGCAGCGAGCGAGAATCCGCCGAATACCGAGTGCCAGTTGAGGAGTTCGTATCGAAGCTGGAAGAGAGAGATCTTCCAGAGGAAATCTGTGTTGCTGGACTCAAAGACGTCCTTACAGAAGATGAGGATCTCCGAGAAAGGCTAGTTTCGGTTATGCGCCAAGAGATGGACTACCTTAACAGCCAACGTCCACTACCAGCGATTCAATTCGTCGTAGATGGCGAATTACAAGGCTCTGGTGACTCGTTCGATTTGGAGATTGATGGAGAGTTCTACTCGTTACAGCCGGTCTTTGGGCGTCAGATCAAAAAACGTGATTCCGGATGGCTTGTGGCTCCGTTCCGTGTTTAGACAGAGGTTCTACTTACATCAGCGCCCACGGCCCTTCCGTTCTCACGATGTCCCCGTCTTCTGTTGAACGAATGAAGTACAGAGTGACAGTCCCGTGTTCAGCATCTCCGTCTGGCGAATAGACAGGGACACACGTCGTTTCGTGTTGGGGGTACCGTGGATGACCTTCCTCGTCGGACTTCTGGCACGCGTCTTTGATACGGGATTTCGTCCACCGACCTTGGTCGTCTAATTCGGGCTTGTTTGGACCGTACGAAGAGAAAACAATTGCAGAAATGACCCGGTCAGCGAACGTGGCCGCATTACTGATACTGAACGGACCACCGGTGTCGTACACCTGTGAGAGGTCGGATTCCGACGTTCCGCTGAGACACAGATGGCCAGTTGTCGCGGCATCGAACGCTAAGAGCTCCGGATAGCTCCCGGCCAGGGTGCTCAGAATGTACTCTCTGATTAGGTCCCGATACTCTTCGCAGGTGAATTCATCCTCCGGCGAAATGACCTCGATTTCCGCGTCAGTGTCTTGAACTGGCAACCGGACGTGGCGGTACTGAGGACAAAGGAACGCCATTCGGTCGCAATCGGTGAGGTAGGCGTAAGCGAACATCCGCGATCGCGAATCAGAATCATTTGCCGGGTTCTTCCCTTCCTGATAGTACTTCGAATCAAGGACTGCAAGAGTGTCCCCCGAGTTCGTGAGGAGGTGATCGGGCTCGTGCCGGGCATCGGAGTTCCCCTCAAAAGGATAAATCGGGTACTCTGGCTTGCAGTTGACTCCCGATAGCTGATCGAGATAATCGATTTTCCGAACCGACTCGATTTCTTTGTTCAGGAGGCGATGTGAGTAATCCTGAAACAGAGTATTCATACTAAGTGCATAATCGACGAGGAGTTCCTGGGGGCCACCTCCTGCCTGTCCGAGTAGGGTCGACGAGAGTAAGGACTGAGCTGTGTGAAACGCTCGCCGATAGTAGTGGCGCTGTCGCGGGAGGTCGTGAAGCGACAGCCGCCGATAAGTGCCGATATGCTTCTGGCTACTTTGAATTTCGAGCTCCTCCATCCGTTCAACCTCTTGATGGACCATCGAAAGGAGGACATCTTGACGAGGGTGTCGACGGCCTTCACGGTCCTGTTGGAGCAATCTCAGAAGGAGCTTTCCGGCCATATGAATCGCCGAATTCACCGGGTTAGAGTACTCCACTTCTGTCTCCACCCAAGACGGCGCAGGGTTGCCGGTCGCGTGGTTCATCAACGTCTGCTCAACGTCGACAGAACCGATACCCTGGAATCCATTTCGGCGACGGATGTTCAGGTCCCGGATGAACCCATTGCGACGGACTGTCCGGAGACCGTGAACGTAGTTGATTGCCAATATAGCAATTATACGAGTGGACTCGACCCCGCTTGAGACCAACTCGTCGAGAGGAACACCGTAATAAGACTGTGTCCGTTCGATGTCGTAGACTGTGAGCAACATCTCGATGACGTGGTTCCAGTCTATTTTCGGTTCGACCTGGACACTCATTCCCGGAACCAGTCTGACGATACCGACCACGTCGGATGGCTCAACGTGAAGCTTGTCGTCGACGACACGAACTGTGAGTACTTGTAGCCCTGTTGGATCCGAGTTACTTCCATTTGGTCGCGATCGGAGTCGGGGCCGTTTCTTTACGAACTTGCTCCCCTTCCGGATGAAGTTCGCTGCACGGAGTTCGTCTTTAATTGTCGTTGGATCACACTCTTCGACGATGAGCTTGCTACTCTCCTGTACCGAACACAAGGAGGTTCCGTAGTCGTAACGAACAGCCTCACTCATAGGCGCTGACGCCCATCTCGCGCTCCTCAGCTTCGGCTTGCCGATTTGCGAGGTCTACTGCCGGACTGAGATCGAACGCCTCGAACTGATCGTTGAGCGTCTCATAGTGACTCGCCAAACGGTTGATTTGGGGGAGCGCGGCGGTGTTCAACAGGCGGGGAGTGATGTACGTCGCGAATGCCTGACCAACCGCGATAGCCTCCTCTCCGGAGTATGGGCCGTCATCTCCACACGCGTTGGCGAGGAACTGGGTGACATCCCTGTAGTGCATTGGACCGAATTCCATAATTCCGTCTTCGCCACTTGTCGTGGTTCCTTCGTTGATTCCCCGGTGATGGGTCTCGAACAGACTCCGGAGTTCGTTGGAATCGATGTCGACTTCCGAACTGAGCTCACCGATCCAGCGGTCGAAGAGCTCTGCCCTCTCTTTGTCCCCATACCGACTAAGCTCAATCATAGCGAACCGCCGCGTAATCGCATTATCCAGTTCGTTTACCGTTCGGTCCGACATATTCATCGTACAGATGATTTTGACGTTGTCGTTGAGGGTGAGAGGAGTCCCATCGTCGTCCTTGAAAATCACCTGCTCTTCATCTTCGATAGCTGTGTAGAGTGGACCGAACACCTGAGAGATATCGGCGCGAGTGATTTCGTCGATGATAACGCCCCAATTGTCGTGATACTCATTTGCTTTCTGAATACCCTGAGAGACGCATCCTGCGCGACGGTGGTACTGTATTTCTCCCCCCTCAGCTTCGGGTTGAATGCTTCCCGTAATGTCTGCTGGAGTCCACGTCGGGGTGGCCGTATGGATAGAATAGTCTAAGCAGGTTTCCAGCGCGAGTTGTTTTGCGAAGTACGTCTTGCCCGTCCCAGTTGGTCCATAAAGTACAATCGGCTTGCCCACCTTAATCGCAGTAAGAGCGTTCTTACGGACCGTATCCGGAACGAGTGGGTCACCGAGGTTATAATTCCGCTGTGCGACGGTTTGCTTGACATCGAAGGGGGCGACAGTAGACGTGAGAATTGCTTGTTTTACTTCGTCTCCACTCCCGTGGACGCGAGCGTCAACTTCAAGATCAGAAACGAGGTACCGTATGGCCCCGGGGTCGGTAGTCCGATTGATGAAGTCCGTCGCGTACGTCGAATTGTTGACTATGATGTTACTGAACTCTTCGGCCTCCTTTCGATCATAGTTCTCGAAACTCGGCTTCCCACTACTCATTATCTGGTGAATATCGGGGGGCCACAATAAAACAACATGTGCAATCAAAACCACGTCTGAAATCACTCCGGATATCGCCGAACCCCACCTGAAAGAAGCATTATTATGTGTTTTACTTGCCAATATGCTGGTATCGATGACGTTTGACCCGGAGTCCATCACGTCTGGTCACACCCTGATTCAGCGACTCGATGAGTACAATCCGTGGTGGAGCACTGGGAAGAACGAACTGTCATCCGATGGGTTCTCGTCTCTCAGACAAGTCTTTCATCAGCTGTACAGTTCCATTCACGACGACGAACAGCGATTGTTGGCTCTAGCTGGTCCCGACAGCTCCGGTAAGAGCCTGCTTCTCAACCAATTGATTTCGGCCCACATCGACCCCGACTTCGTAGAGAAGTTCTTCCGAATTGAATCGCAGCGTGAGGCTGCCCACGAAAATCTGGTACCTGCCTCGAACGTCCTGTACGTCCCTCTACGTGATGATCCTCTCTTCCAGTTACGACCCGAAGAACAACTACGATCAGCCGTCGATCACTTCGGGACACACGTCCTCCGAAAGCACAAATCGGACACTCACTACTTGTTTTTCGACGACCTCCATCTCGTCGAACGACCGAACAAACGGGGAAATATCGACGTTGGTCGCTGGGAACAGTTGCTTGCGGAATTACTAGCGAACCACGACGGACGGCATATCGTATTCTCGGGGCTCTCAAGTGCTCACAGTAGAGAGCGGCTGGAAACGATTGAAGTCAGCAAACGGGCCGAATCGCCCCCAGAACCCGTCAATATCTATCCACTCGGGTTTGCCGATTTCCTTCGAATACGGTATCGCGACATAGCGCTTGCACCGGGTGAGGAACGGTTCGACGAGACCACTATTAGAGAATCACTGCGACGGAATGTGGATACGGAAGCCGCCAGCCATCTGGTTTCTACGATTCAAGAGCAGGAGATCGCATCGGTAATCGATCCATCTACCACTCGACGAGAGATCGCCAACTACTGCACTACGGGAGGAATCATCTCGCTTCAAATTGCCAGCCGAGGTGTCCGACTTGACGATGAACAGTTCTCTGATGTGATCCGTCGGCGTGGCGATTCTGTGCTGGAGTCCGTCCAACAGCAATCACTCGATCATCTCAGGAACGGTCTGCTCCGTGCGGCCGCCAACCTCGGAGGAATCAAGGATGCCTCTGGTTTGGAACGTCTCTGTGCCCTCGCCAGTCACACGCGCCCGACTGACGATGTCTTATTCGACGACCTCACCGCGGCTCTCGATGTCGACCGCCGAACCCTCCGGGACAAGTACCTCGGTACTCTCTCACAACTACACCTTCTCTCAGCAGCACCGGAGTACGACAATCAACGGCCGCGAAAGATTCGAATCTACATGCGCGACCCCGGGATAACGAACGCGTTCTGTCGGAACGATCTCAACGATGTCCTTCGACGACAACCAGGGCTGGACGAGGAACTCGCAAAAGCGGTCGCATTCGATCATACTGTCAGACTCTCCAACGAGTTCAATCATCGCTTAGACCCGAAACGTGGGGTCGTGAAATTCTGGTCTGGAACGAAGGGGAGTGTAGACTTTGTTCTCAAAATCGATGGTAAACCAATCCCCATCCTCTGGTCGTACAACCGAAGCGTGGACGAACTGCGACGGAGTATTGACACCCCGGACTTTGACGCACTCTGCGACCTCCTCACTGGTGACGCTCATAAAACAGAGCGAGACCGAATTGACGAGCTAAAGTTCAACGACGTGGATGATAACTTTGCAGCAAAACGACGTGAGTACGTTCAGAGAGAGGAATATAGCGGCCAGCTTGGTAACGACGAAACAGCGGTATTTGACGGTGAACCACCCTTTGGGATGGTACTGACGAATTCAAGAAATGCAGTGGACGAAGGGGTCTCGGTAGTAGAGGTTGAATCAAAACCAGTCATTCAGCTCCCGCTTTGGACATATTTACGGCTCTCGTCTTGAGGGAAGCGAGCACTCCCCTCGAAGAACTAACAGTGTTGTCTGTCACTTCTGCATAATCTATTTGAGCGCATACTGTTTCGCTTGACACATGGATGAACAGGACCTCGTCGACATCGAGGTCACTCACGATGATCCCGACAATCTCGTAGACGCGTATACGTCGGGCATCGCAGAGTTCTCTTTCCACCGGCAGACTGTTGTTGCTAATCGGCTGCTCTCAGGACAACCTGATACCGAACTCCGCTCTCTCGTCGGTGTTGATGAAGAGCAAGTCAAACTGCTCGAACACCAGGTCAACGCGGCTCATCGAGCACTATTTGAGATGAACGGGAAGGCACTTCTCGCAGACGAGGTCGGCTTGGGGAAGACCATAGAGGTCGGGATGATTCTAAAGGAGATGCACTACCGGGAGACCGACGGGTCAGTTCTGATTCTCACCCCGGCCCAGCTAGCCAAACAGTGGCAAGGGGAGATGCGAGAGAAGTTCGGACTCGAGTTTGTGTGCAACTACGATGACGAGTTCCAAGGCTTCGATGCACACGACCGTATTATCGCGAGTATCGACACCGCGAAGAGTGAGCGTCATCAGGCCACCGTGCTCGCAAGAGACTGGGATGTCCTGATATTAGACGAAGCCCACTACGTGAAAAACGAGGAAACAGACCGGTACGACCTCATCAAGAAGCTCAACTACGATTACGCGTTTTTCCTCACGGCGACACCGATTCAGAACGAGCTCACCGACCTCTACAACATCGTCTCTTTGCTCCGTCCCGGCCTATTCGGGAGCCGCGACACGTTCCATCACTACTTCGTGAACAACAGTCAGGAGACGCTTGTGAATCGTGACGAGCTACAGCGGCGCTTGGGGCAGGTGATGATCCGAAACAAGCGGAAAGACACGGATATCGACTTTACAGAGCGCATCATAGACACGCGAACCTTCGAACCCAGCGAATCCGAGAAGGAACTGTACGACGCTGTGACTGAGTACGTTCGGGGGGCGTACAGCCAAGACCAGGGGCAAAAGCTTGTTCTGATGCTTCTCCAGAAGGAGGTTGTTAGCAGTCCTGCTGCCCTCGAACAGACAATCCGAAAGCAGCTCGACGATCAAAATGAGCTCACACATAGAGACGAGCTCGAGACTATTATGGACAAGATCGACGCTGTCGAAACCGTCACGAAGCAAGAGCGGTTGTTCGATATCGTCGAAGAAGTCCGTGAGCGAGTTGAGATGGGTCGGGTCATCGTATTCACTCAGTTCCGACCAACACAGCGACAACTGTTGAGCGTACTATCTGATGAAGGCTACACGACCCACGCGTTCCATGGCGGGCATTCGAGCCAGGAGAAAGAAGACATAGTCGACCAATTTCGGGAGGAGGGCGGAGTTCTCGTTTCCACCGACGCGATGAATGAGGGACGAAACCTCCAGTTCTGTAACATAATGGTGAACTACGACCTGCCATGGAATCCGATGAAGGTCGAACAGCGTATCGGCCGGATTCACCGAATCGGGCAGAAGCGCAAGGTCTATGTCTTCAATATGGGGCTCAAGGGAACCATCGAAGAGTACGTCCTCGAGCGCCTCTATCACAAAATCGACCTCTTTCAACAAACCGTCGGCGAGCTGAGCACCATTCTCACCCGTCTAGAAGACTCCGGTCGTACGTTCGAGGACGAAATCTTCGAACGACTCGTCAATGCCGACTCGGAAGTCGATCTTGAGAACGACTTCGATTCGATGGCAATCGATCTAGAGGAACAGCAGGATCTCTCACAGAAGGTTGAACAGTTCAATAGTGGCGTTTTCGAAGGATTTGACCTCGGTGCTAAGAATGACTGACGCGACCCACTCAGTGACCCAATCTGCATTAGAAGCACTCACTCACGAGTATCTCAAAGGACTTGGTGGCACAATCAGGGATGACGGAAACCGATGGCACGTCCATCTACCTGCTCACGTCAACGTTTCGTTCACAGACAGCCAGGAATTCGAGATTGTACTGGGTACACGAGAGGATCCTGATGTAACAGACGAGAGGCTTCTTTCTCCTGAAAGCGACTTCGCGCAGCAGGTCCTCGACGAAGCAGCGAAAATGGCTCCTGTTGGGCAGGTTTCGTTGACCAGTGAGACTGTTGAAGAGAATTACGAGTATCCGTCTTGGGTGACAGAGAGTACTGCTACGGTAGACCACGCTTCCTTTACTCCGTACTACGACAAGACTGGCGTTTGTGTGTTTGTTCGACTCGGTGTGGAAACGGTCAGCGAATATCAGACGCAGTTTTTAGAAGCGGTCGCGTTGGATGTTGATTCTAAAACCCCTTTCCCATATGCCGCGGAGATACTACTGAGCGAGTTCTTTCAACCGAAACAGTCCCCTCCCGGTGGTAACTCGAATAGAGAGCCATCGGTTCGATCGGACGAGCTTGAGAACGCCGTATCAGTAGGACAGAAACGTGCTGTTGAGGGTCTTCAGGATGAGCTGGATTCAATCCGTGAGTCGGCATCACGCGCTGCTGACTCGGAGTTTGAAGAATACCAGCAGCTGCAAGAACAACGGATCAATGAACTCCAGAAGGAGATCAGTTCCCTTTCTGAACGTCTCCAGAAGTCGGCTAGTACTGTCGACGATGCAGACTCTCGGAAGCAACGGGTCGAAGCTCTTGAACAGCGGAGAGAACTCAAAGACGAGAAAGAGCAAGCGGAGGAGGAACTCTCCGAACTCCTCCAGCGGAAAGAGAGGGGTTACGCTCAGAAGCGCCGAAGCATATACGACAGACATTCGATCGAGATACAGACAAAACCCCTCGCAGCAACGCTCGTAAACTACGAGCGGGGAGAACTCACGCTGGAGTTGAGCGAAGGAGGTCGTACTGCAACACTCCGTGTTCCATATGCAGTTGGCGCAGGTGCGACGGGCGAAGTCGACTGCAAAAACTGTGACGAACGGTTGTCAGGCGAGAATCCGGTGTGGGTGTGTGTAGATGGGGCTCAGTGTCGAAAATGTCGCTGATGACTTGCTACCCGTGCCTGGTGATACCGTGCTTAGGAAGTCCCGAGAATCTATGGACTGGAATCTGTTAAGCAGAGATCCCACCGGCTAGCAAATGAGTAGGAATAACCAAAACGGAAGATAACAGATGCTCACATCGTCCTTCTCGACAACCAGTGACCCGTTTTCTCGCACCTCTTTCGGGAGGCTATCCGTGATGATGAAGCGGTATGGTGCTTCGTAATCGAGTTCACGGAGATCCTCACTATCGTCCTCAGTATGCTGCCCGACACTGGGGTCGAACTCCGTCGCGATTTGCTCTGCAGACTCAGTATGTGGATGGTAAGAGAGAATGAACGGCAGCACTTTCCCCTCTCGATGGAGAACGTAATCAACTAATCCCGCGTCAGTCGGACAGTACTCGACTTCGTATGCTTTCACCGCGAAGGACAGACGCATCGCGTGGTCGAACGCCACAGTCCGAGCCAATTTGTACTCGAAGTCGAAATTGAGGTCGTTCTGCTGACTGTATTCCTCGAATCCGAAGTGTTCCTGGCGCTGTGAGAGTAGCACAACGTGTCGAGGATTGCGGAGATAGAGTTGCGTTCGTCGGTGGCGCCGCAACGAATAGTCGTGAGACTCGGTTACTGCGATTCCATCGTCGAGGATGTCGAGGTAGCTATCGACCGTTCGTCTGTCGACGCCGATTCGGTCGCTTATCTCTGTATATTGGAGTTCCTCGCCCCCCTGACTGGCAGCAATCGAACTCAGCCGATGAAGGTTCTCGGGATTCTGAATGGAGCCGTATTTTGCTAGTCCTTTGTAGAGGTATAGGAGGAAGTGCGAACGGACAATCTCGTTTCTGACGGAGGAGCGATCAGTCTGGTGCAGTGTACCACCTTTTCTCAAATAATCGCGCGCAGCGTCGTGCAGATCGTCGCGTTCGGAAGAATCGAAGAAGTCGAAATAGAGCGAGCTGAGTGACTCGACTGCGGAATCAATGCCTGTGTCGGATGATTTTAGGTTGAGTTCTCTCCGAACATCTTTGATCGGATTCGGGCCAGATCTCCGATCAGATCGGAGGGATTCAAGTTGCTCTCTAAACTCGTGGTTGAAATCAACACTCAGTCCTCCCTCATCTTCTGGATGCCCGATGGTGTCGACGAATTTCATCGGAAGAACTCCCCAGGGACGTTCGACGTGATCGATCTTATCCGCCTTCGTCAGCTCACGAAGATTGACTTGGTCCCTGACGATCCCTGTCAAGAACAGATACGTGTCCTCATTTACGAACTCTAAGAGAGTCTCCTTCTCATTCTCATCGAGATTGAGAATGTCGACATCGTCGAGGAGAATATATTTTCTTCCATGCCGGGGAGCAATGTGAGAATAGAAGTAGTCTATCACCTGTTTCAGCCGTTCTATTCCCTCATTAGGTCGTTCTAGATGATATTGGGATTCCTCGAGAGGGAGATAGAGTATTTGACGTGGAGAGGTAGAAGAGACTATGTCGAATTCAGGGTCTTTTGGAGGAAATTCGGTAGTCCCAATTAACGCTGCGATGAGCTGATACAGGAGCGTCGTCTTGCCAATTCCAGTTGACCCGTAGATTGGATAAACTAAGTTGTCGGTACCCTTTTTATCCTGTTCGTGTATCGCTTCCAGAACCTTGTGGAAGTCTGAACGAGGAGTGAGGTTTGTAGCCTCTTCCAGATCTTGCCCTACCCCCTCGCTCCACCATTCGTTATGACGCTCGGCGTCGGCGATGAAATCCTCGGCTCGGGATTCCTCAGTCATGTTGTCTATACTTATTCGGCCAATCATAAGTATTACTCCATCCTGATGTCGCTATCTGCGAGAGTACGCCATTCGCCTACGAGTACGCTGTGTAAATAGCGTAGAATGGTAGAAATAAAATCACTGATTTTTGCGGATGGGACCGATCTGATGTGAATGTATCCGCGCAGCTCTCCGGGAGAGAACAGAGCTGTCTGTATTCTATTTCTACTATTCTAGAAATAGCGTAATCGAACTTCCGCTAGTGAAAAGTTATTTGTCGGTGGTTGCCCATGTCGTTAGTAGATGCCGACGCAGGCCGATATCGAGGATGGGGAACGAATCGACATCACGGTCCAGGTGGTGACTGAACTGGACCGTCCATCGAGTAAGATGGCCAAGCGACTCAAGGTCCGCGACACCGCGGACAACGAGTTCCCACTCGCCATCTGGAAAAACAACGCGCTGAGTGACTTCGCTTGGGAGTCGGGCCGCTGGTACGAACTCGAGAACGCTAGGGGAAACGAGTACCGTGGCAAGAAGAGTCTGAACGGGTCCTCACGACTACGCGCCGAAACCGTCGAACCCCCCGTGGATGACGATGAGGACAGCAGTGACTCAGAGAAGACGTCCGAGGGCCAGCTCTTCGACACGCTCCAGAACGGCCTTCCGTACCTCTCGCTTTTTCCATTCGACCGCGACTTCGAGACGCTGTCTGTCTACGAGTATCGCATTGAGGCCGACGACGCGTTCGAGGACAGTCCGATGGACGCGACGTACAATCTTGCAGCCTACCTTCGCTCGTCTAGTGACGCGGCCGTCACGCACGCAGGAGTGATGTCTCTCATCTCCACCGAGCCGTTGGAGACGTACCTCCCGGACCCGTTCACCCTCACGGACGAGACTCGGGTCATCCTCCGAGCCAACGAGACGGCTGACAACGAGACGGTGGTTCGTCTCCTTCAGCAGCTGATCAAGAAGAGCATCAACACCGACGAATACGAAACAGGGCGAGTGGATCGTATTCGCACTAAGGCTCCCATCATCAGTGGATCCGGGGGTCTCTTCGAGGCGTGCCTCGCATACCGAGTGGGTATCGAGGTGCTTCCATCCGGCGATGCCTACGTCGGAATCGAGGTCAGCCACCACGCCCGCAGCCAAGCGACTGTCGACGAGTACATGGATCGAGTGAACGCGACGGTGGACGAACTCGTCGACACGCACGTCGAACACGACCCAGAAACGTACTCGACGCCCGGGAGCGGGCGACTGAAAGGCCTTACAGACCTTCGGTTCACAGACCCGATTCAGGACTTCGGTAATCAGTCGCTCGCGGACTGGTACGAGCGAAAAGACCGCGTCTCGGACGAGATGCTGGAACAGCTCCGCTCGGAGAACCCGCGGCTCGTTGAGGTACAATACAATCCAAACGACGACGAAACAAGTGTCCACGTCCCCCAACTACTCCGGGTAGCCCCTCGAAAAGAAGTCGTCAAACAGCTGGCTCCGCGATTCCATCGAGAGTGGGACAGCCGCGCGAAGATGCTTCCCGACGAGCGATTCAAAAAGGCGACAGAGTTCGTTGCTGGACTGGATGCGCTTCCGGCAGTCGATGCACAACTCGATCCGACACCCGTCGGGCCGAGTATCTCGTTCATGTCTACGGAAGTCGACCGAACAGACAATCTTCGGTTCGGCAACGACCGAACCGCCGACCTCCCTGGTACCGGCCTGAGTCGGTACGGCGTCTATCGTCGTCCCTCCTCGTTCAGGCTCCACTATCTCGTCCCGGAACGGTACACGGACGAGTTCGGCGAATTCCGAACCCGGATAGAGAACCAACTCAAGGGCATCAATTGCTCGCCGGACGAAACGTCCTACAGCGAGTATACGTTCGGTCGTGAGATCGAGTATAGTAACGCAGCTGCTGCCATCAGCGACGTCGACGTGGTCCTCGCCGCCGTCCCATCGCCGACAAACGAGTTCATCCAGGACGGAACCATCGACGACCCGTATGGGGAGTTCAAGAAGGCGCTCGGAAAGCAGACGATCCCGTCGCAGATGGTCCGAGTGGACAACCTCGACAACAAGTGGGTCGTTCGCAATACCTCGCTCGGTATCGTTGCTGGCGCTGGCGGCGTCCCTTGGCGCGTAGACCAGATGCCCGGTAATGCCGACTGTTTCGTCGGTCTCGATGCTACCCGTGACCCAGACACTGGACAGTTCCTTGGAGCGAGCGCGAACGTCGTGCTCGCAGATGGGACCGTATTCGTCTCAAAGACGCAATCCATCCAGTCCGGAGAGACGTTCGACGAGGATGCCGTCGTCGACGTGCTCAAAGACGTTCACAGGGAGTTCGTCCGGGTGGAAGGCGACACACCCAACAGTATCGTGGTCCACCGCGACGGTCGGCTATTCGAAGATGTCGACGCCATCCTGACCCCGTTCGAAGGAACGGGAATAGATATCGACATCCTCGATATCCGAAAGAGCGGGGCCCCCCGTGCGGCGTTCCGGCGAGACGGCCAGTTCCGTGTCGATCACAAGGGTCGCATCTTCATCGCGCGGAATGACGACTACGGATTCCTCACGACCACGGGTCGGCCTGAATTCGACGACAGCGATGGACTCGGGACACCGCGAACACTTCGCGTCGTTCGGCGAGCGGGTGATACACCGATGCAGACGCTGCTGGAGCAGGTGTACTGGCTCAGTGAGAGTCACGTTGGGAGCGCCCAGCGGAGTACACGGCTCCCGATAACGACCTACTACGCCGATCGATGTGCTGAGGCTGCACGGAAGGGGTACCTCGTTAACGGCGAGATCATCAGAGGTGTCCCGTACATCTGACTACGTCCAGACAGACAATCAATACGACAAACAAGAATTCGATTCAAATGGGAAACTTCGACGAACACTTCAACGCGGGGAAGGCCGCCGGACTACTTGCTGCCGTAGTCGGAGGACTCCTCGTTCTTGACCGCGGTGGAGGCATCGAAGAAGCAATCATCGTCGCTGCCGGTATTGGTGGCGTCCTTGTGGTGGGTTCGCTACTACCGGACATCGACCATCAGGCGTCGAAACCACGACAAGCTGCTGGCAGTCTGGGGGTACTCACGATTGTTGGGGGCGTTATCGGACTCGTAATTTTCGAACCGGACAGCGTCGCGCTACTCGGAGGGATTGTGAACTCTCTCGGATTCGGTGGTAGTCCGTCAACCTTGGGTATCAGTGTTCTCGTGGTCGGCGCTGCCGTTCTTCTAGCCACCGGTGGTGACACGTTCGATTCGCTGACCACACATCGCGGATTCACGCATTCCCTGCCGTTTGTCGGCCTCGTTGGTCTCGGGGCCCTGGTCGCTAGCCAGCAGCTCGCCAACCTGGGCGGCATTTTCGGAGTCTTCCAGGGACAAAACGGTGTTTTAGTGGCTGTTGCAGCTGCTGCCGGGGTTCTCGTTCATCTCGTGGTGGACAGCTAGTTACACTACCGTGAATGATACCGTTCCACTGGAAACATCGTACCAAATCAGATGAAATTCGATATACCACTCAACACGGACGAAACAGACGGCAGCCACGTGGAGATCTTCAAGAGCTGGCGGTCGTTCTCGGATGTCTTCGAAGGTGCAAAGCGAATGCGCGTGGTCACCTACTGTGATTCGCCTGAGTTCATCCTCGATCTCTTCGAGGACTTAGAGAACCTGGAACGGCTGGAGGTTGTGGTCGGCGATGTCGACGACTATCGCGAACGCCTCATCGATAAACCGGATCTCGCGGACCGACTTGAGCAACTACGTCGGGACGACAAACTGGTCATCTACCTCTGTGAGAACAAGGAGGTCCACTCGAAGCTCTATTTGATCGAATACCCGGATGAGGACCTGACCGATGAGGAAGCCGGAGACGACGACCAGATGACTCTCGGCGGAGAAGCGACCGCGGAGTCGGACCCGACAGACCAAGTCAGTGCAGCACCGGCAAAGGTCGTTATCGGGTCTCCGAACCTGTCCCGCAACGCTTGGTCGAATCAGACGAACGTCGGGGTCGTGTACGACACGACGATAGAGAGCGACCTGTACGCACGGTTCGAAGACCTGTACCAAGACCACAGGGACTCCTACAACAAGGGTGGTCCTTTTCTGGAGGACCTCTCCGAGCAGCTTGAACAGTCGGATGACGACCGCGAGGAGGTCATCAAACTGTATACGGAGGGACGGGTCGGGACACAAGATGAACTCGGAGAGGTACATGGCCGTCTCGCTGACCATATCGACGCTGAGGTAGAGGCGGTAGATCTCGCGCTCGATGGCGGGACTCCTTCCGAGGATGAATGCACTCAAGTAGCAGATGATGTCGAGGGCACCGATGAGTCGCCAGAGGACGGAGATCCAGGATTAGCTGACGCACCGCAAGACCGTATCACGCTGTCACTCAGGGGGTACGACGAGTCGACGGTGAGCACACTGTCTCAGATGACCGACTTCGACGCGACGGTGTCGAACGATACGTTGACCACAACCCCAGACGCGTTCCAGCGGTACGCCCAGCAGGTCTTCGACGTTCCGACGATGCACCTGAACGAGGATAACGATCAGCTCAAGTTCCACTACGACGGCACGGTCTACCGCGTCACGCAACCACCGAAGAGTCCGGAGAAGGTAGACGAGGCACTTGCGGAGATTGAGAACTACTTCGCGACCGTCGACGACTACGGGAATTCCAATAATGCCACGGCAGTCAAGGCACATATGTACGAAGCGCTCCTCTGGTTCTTCTGGGCGCCCTTCGCGAACCGTCAAGCAGCTTTCTACCGTCAGCACGGTATCAACCTCGACAAAGCACTCCCCTATCTCTACATCTTCGGGGAGTCGAACGGCGGGAAAGGCACGTTCTGTCGGTTCGCTCTCTCACTAATTAGTGGAAACCGCGTCGAAGCACCGGTAGACGCCGATGAGATTGGAAAACGGAAAGTCCGGAATCTCCGGTCGGCACACACGTCATTCCCCGTAGTTGTCGACGACATCACCAAGCAGAAAGTGAACTCATTAGATACACTCCGGAACTACTGGAGCGGATGGATTGGGGAATCCTCATATCCAATGTTTGCGTTCATATCCAACGACAAACGGCCCGGTGAGTGGTTCCGGAACCGA
This sequence comes from Halobellus sp. H-GB7, assembly GCF_030848585.1. Lineage (NCBI taxonomy): Archaea > Methanobacteriati > Methanobacteriota > Halobacteria > Halobacteriales > Haloferacaceae > Halobellus > Halobellus sp. H-GB7. The sequence goes on from NZ_JAVDDW010000010.1 coordinate 101,631, forward strand.
GCTAAGATCCTCCGGTTCGACGTCAATTTCATGACTTCCCACCAGGGCGAGGCAGAGGTAAATCGCCTTATCGACACGGAGAATCCGATCTTCCAGTGGTTCGGGCACAAATATCTGAACCGTGACCTCATACTGGGAGAGGATTCGGACGCACTCCGTGAGGTCAGAGAAGCGATGCTGGACCTTTACGAGTTTGCTGATCGGTCCGTACCGGACTACTTCCCGACTGAGCCAGCCGAACAGGCATACGACACCGGTCGGGAGCGATGGCACAATCTTATCGATCGGGAAGACGTCGAAATTAGCAAAGACGGAGACACGCTTCAGGTGACGTTCCCGGAATCGATGAACTTCGAGCTACACGAGTACAAGCGTGATCCGCCGATGACGGTTCGGATTGAAAAGCGAGGACTCGATTTGATTATTAAGACGCCGGACGAGTTCTTCGACTGGCTTGGTGAGACGACTACCGACGATCCACGCGAAGGATTCCTCTCACGCGCTCGTAACCTTCTGAGTCGGTAGCCAGGAAACAGCCAATCACAATATACGATCATATGAATCGAGAATCGTCCGTGGAGCAGACAATCGAGTGGCTGAGGGATCGTCCCTACTACGAAGGCCAAATCACCTATCAAGAGCGAACGCCGGGGAACTCTGCCGAAACGCCACCAGTCGATATTGACCCTCGGTTGGCGAGCGCACTTTCGCGTCGCGACATCAACGAACCGTTCCAACATCAAGCGGACGCAATCGAAGCCGTCCGTGACGGCGACCATGTCGTATTCGCTACTCCATCGAGGGTGTCATAGAAGAGTTCTCACACCGTGATCACGGTACTTCCTGGATTGTCTCCTCGTTCGTAGTTGGTGATAGCGACGACGAGGCGAAGGCACAGCGCGAGGAACACCTGCGCTCGTGCGTGGACGCGGCCTCGGGCGTGCCCGCCGGGGCGAACGCGTCGAACTCTTCGAGAAACTCTAAGCAGAGGTGCTCAAACAACGCTAGCGTCTCGGTCTTCGCGACATCGAACAACGTCTCTACCGAAGGATCGTCTTGCAGGGTCGCTGAACTCATTCCACCTCAGCGTTCATCCTGCTCTTTGGTGTGGTAACCGTTCTATGACACCCTCACTACGAACCTACACGATGATGTCCATCACATTTTATGCACTTTCCGCCCCCCACTCCCGTGCTGCTTCTGCCAACAGTTCTGGCTGATGATAAGCAAGAATGAGTGCCAGCTCCCGGAGATCGGTCAGAGGAACGTCTCCATCGAGTATCTCATTAACCTCCTGCGAGCAGGCTGCCTCGAGATCAAGCACGCTTGATTGCAGGAAAAACGTCTTCTTCTCCGCCCGCCCGTCGTTCACGCCATCGCGTCCGAGTGCCCAGGCGTGGGGCTTTTCGTAAGTCTCGGGGACGAACTCACGGGCCAGTCGCGCTGCGTCGATCTCCGTCTCGGATTCGACCTCGAGCATAACCCCGTCGTCTGAGCCGGCGGCCTCATCCGTCTCGCCCGTCCTACTGCGTGCACTGCTTGCTCCAGTGCTCCCGTTACTGTCCGACTCGGTACTCGTCACCGGCTCACTCTCTGCTTCCTGTACTTGCTCCGACCGGCCTTCTTCCGCCTCTTCGTTCTCCTCCTCGTCGCTCGCGAAGAGGTCGTTCGGATCATCGCCGGCGCCGGATTCGAAAGATCCACCCATCTCAGTTCACCCCCGCAGTCTGGTCGATCGTCCCATCGGTGACGTCGGCGTCTGCGAACGGAATCTCAACATCTCCCCAGAAGTCGTCGCCCGTGAACAGCTTCTCGCCGTCCCAAGCCTCCTCGAGAAGCGGGTTGCCGAACGTCGCACAGATCGTCGCGACCAGCGTCCGATACTTCGGTAGGATATTGCGCTCGGACTTCCGGATTCGGCTCCGGTGTTCGTTGAACAGCTGGAAGATGGAGACGTACTGCTCCTCGGCCGATTCGAACGCGCTCAACGATTTGAAATAGACCGGCGCGTCGTACTCGTCGCGGAGTTTCCGTGCGTAATCCTTGTGATCGCCCTTGCGAGTATCGACCATTGTGGGGATGACCGCTGTACGTCCGATGTTGATGTCCTGATTCTCAGCGAAGCCTTGTGCGCTGTCGGCAACCCCATCGATGCTCTCGTAGCCCGACCTGGTCGGCACGGCGGGAATGACTACGTTCCGGGTAGCGTATAGCGCCATGTAATATACAGTATCGGCCTTCGCGTTTGGATCGACGATCACCACGTCGTACTCACTCGGTACGCCGTTCTCCTTGAGAACGGTCAGGAGCCGTTCGTATCGGGGATACTCCCAGTCGTCGGGCTTCGTCTGCCCGATGTAGTTCTCGTGGGAGTCGAGGAACTCGTCGACGCGGTTGAGCCGCTTGTGCGATGGAAGGACGTCGACGTTGGGCTCGGCCGTGCGGATTAGATCGCTGAACTCTCCCTGTCCCTGCTCAACGAGGTGGAAGGTGAGATCGTCGGCTTCTGGATTCCGTTTGTTGTCGTCGACTCCGAGGTAATTGCTGAGGCTACCGTTCTGTGCGTCCATATCAATCAGCAACACGCGCTGACCCACCTCGGCGTGGGCCGCTGCGAGATCGCGAGCGACTGTGGTTTTCCCTTGGCCGCCCGACTGGTTGTAGACGGTATAGGCTTGCATGGCCAAGCGTTCGGCACAGTCACTCATAAAGTTCCGTCAGACAAATCATCCTGTCTAACTACATGTGATGGTCGATAAGAGTGGGTACTAAGACTGACTGATTGGTCTGACCAATCACTCTTAGTCATTAGTCCTAGTAGACAGTCTCAGTAGTTGGTCTGGTTGATTAGTGCTTATATACGGTATGATGGGTCATTATGATCCAGCAGACTGATCGGAAAAATCGGCATACGGAGGCGGATTACCAACCAGCTCGAACTTGGTTCTCAGTCTGCCGGCGCGATGTCGACGGACGCCAGCGGGGTGTTATCGAGGTGCGGCCCGACCTCGCGTCTAGCGATCTTTTCGGCGGTATCTGGATCCTCGGCATCGACTACGACCTCGAGGAACAGTCCGACGAGCGCGGTTTCTGAAACCAGTAGGAGTGCTTCAGATCCGGTGCCACAGCTGTGGCATCCGATCTGCTGGACACTGATATCGACGCTGCGCGTCCGTTCACCCGGCGCTCCAATACGTCTCCCGACCTCACTGACGGCGATATTGATCGCGTCCTGCCCGGTTTCGGCTCCTCGGACGACCCAGCCGAAGGAGAGCACGACGGTATAACCGCCAGGAAAGCCATTCTCGGTAGTCGATTCGTGATCTCTCTCGTCGTCTCGGTCGTCCCCCTCACTCTGGTCGGTGGAGTTGAGGTTCCAGGCCGGGGCAGTTTTTGGACTTCGTTCGGCCATGTCTGCTCACATGGCAACTGAGTTGAATTATGTATCTCCCTAAACACTGTAACGAGTCGTGCAACGAATTTTCCACAGTTGATCCCCTGTTCGTACAGCTTCTGAGAACCGCTCGGACTCGTTCTGCTCTACGTTAGTTGTGAGTACTGCGGCCTTTCGCTTGCTTTACAGAAGGCGCATCGGGAGGATTTCCCTCAGCGTACTTTGTATCGAAGAGTGCTGTCGCCCACCTCACCACTGCTGAATCGGTCGATTCGAGTCCTGCTGCCGTTGCATCCGTCATCTCTGTTGTCGGTGCCGGGGCGAGAATTACGCGCGTCTCATCACAGATTGCGAGGTGGACCGAGAGTGGGCCAGTGACGCACCGAATCGTTCCCCTCTGCCGTGTTGCCTCTTTTTCGACGTACGAGCCGAACTCCTGCAGGGCTTGCACGGTAGCGCTTCCCCCGGTGAACGCGGCTAAGACGGGTTCGGTGAAGACGACTCTCGCGTCAGTACCGCTGTTTTGGAATAATGGCCAATATGCGGCTACGAGAGCCGGGCTCGCGATCGTAGACATCCAACGGAAGATTTCGATATCCGTGTCGACACACTGGGTGAGCGCGCTAAGCACGTTGTGTGGTTGATCCGGTGCGTTCCGGATGACTCTCGCTCCATCGAAGGCCTCGATCGGGAGGGTATCGAGCGTCGACGGTAGCCACCGCAGGACGTCCCGTTTCTCGAGTGCTTGGGTGATCACGCCACTGAATTTCGTATACGCGTCTAGGAGACGATGTCCTGCTCTCGTCAACTCGCACGCACCAGCCTGCTCACGGACGTATCCCCCGGACGTGAAGAGGTTGAGTATTCGATGGATCGTCGTTCGTGAGGGCCCGTTTTCTCGCGTCGCCGTTGTTGCGAGCGTCGCTTTTCGGGCTGGGGTGCGTTTGAGCGCTCGGAGAACCCACTGTTTGTGTGGTGACCGAGCGAGTTGGACGAGACCGTTGCTATCGGTTTCGTTGCAGAGGTCGTGGTAGGTCCGTCTCACGACCTCACCAGAACACGTAAGCGCGAGTCTTGCAGGCCCAGAACGAATTAATCCGGCTTCTTCGAGCGGCTCGCAGGCTCGATATGCTGTTTGACGAGTTACGCTGATTCGGTCTGCGAGCTCTCGAACTGAGAGTTCCTCTTTGCGGAGCGCATCGAGCGTTCTGATACGGGTCGGGTCAGGTATTTTATCCGGAGAGCAAATACCCGCTTTCCCCCGCGAGTCGAGGAGTGAACGGAGTAACTCGTCGGGGGTCATCGTCGATCACTGCCTACGGAGAGGATGTGAGTGCGAATAGCCGTTGCGCCGAGAGCAGGTGAGACTACAGTGGGTTTCGTGGGCTTACCTACCGACAAGTCAACGGTGGCATCTATTCCGGAATTTCGTACCAGCAGAATTCGGTCGCGTCGCACTCGGGACAGGTTTCGACCTCGGGAGTAACCGTCATCCCACAGTGACGGCACTCGACTACAATAGTCGGCCCAGCATCACCGAGTAGTTGAGCGAGTACTGTCCGGATGCTCATCGCCGGGATTCGAGTTGCGAGGGAGTTAGTTTTGGCGGACACTCAGGTACTAGTCCACACAAAGCTTACACCAGAAGATAGCTCTACGGCCAGTTGGAAGGGAAATTGTCACACGCTCCCTTCCCTCCCCTAATGACCAACAATAGTCGGACACATGGGCGATGCCCCGAGTGTGATGAGGTCATTTCTGCCGCACATATTTTAGTTGAATATGAGAAAAACAACGGAGCGACCGGTATCTGGGCGGAGTGTCCCCTCTGCGATGATGTCGTGAGTCCCGAGTGAATTCAGAGTACGGCAACGACAGCAGAGTCAAGTGTTCTGCTCTATTACGCTACCCAGAGGCTACTAATGGAGATCTCCGAAGAACTTGAATGTCTGTTTTCAGCTTCGATTGGGGAACAGGACGGGTCATATGTAATCCATGTTCCAGAGCGCGAACTACAATTGGGCGATCTACAGCAAGGAGAAACATATCGCGTCGCACTCGTCTCTTCCCCGACACAGAGCGAACCAGAACAGAGTGAACAGGCCGAAACGAGATCACAGACCCAGCGTGAGTCACTGGAACCACCGGTCGAAGAAGGTGAGACTCGGGAAGTTGAAATTGAGGATATCGGCGAACAAGGCGATGGCATCACTCGAGTTGAGCGTGGCTTCGTCGTGATCGTTCCCGATACGAAAGCGAGTGAGCGAGTCAAAATTGAGATTACCGATGTACGGCAGAATGTTGCTTTTGCCGAGGTTGTCGATCGCTTGAGTTACTACGAGTAATTTCGTACTTTTCGCTACGATCAGCGGACGAGCTGGAACCCGCAGGTACTGACAGAATGGGCCTCCTGCTAGTTTTCTACGCAGAGTTCTATAACACGAGATGGGGTTGCTGAAACGCACTGCCAGGCCACCGCTGTAGTTGCGGATGCCAAAATTGCTGTACGGGATTCGAAACCAGTGAGTGAGCCGTTGAGACGGGCATTGACAAGTTACATCTACTCGACAACTTATTGTCCTGAAGGTCGTAAGGGTCGGTACGATGCGGCGGAACCGGGGAGCGGTGAACTACGCAGCAGGGACAGCTACGTCGAAAGCCGGCCTCGTCAATATGTACATTCACGGCGGGGCGATCATCTCAGCACTCACGCTACTGGTGGGACTTGTGGGTGCTGGATCGGTTGACGCAGCAATCCAAGTGTGGTGGGGTTCTATATGTCGAAAGTCCTGCCGTGGCCGATTGACGAGCTGCTTACTGCAGCCGGGCTTACCGACCTGGTTATCTCCCACGCGATCACGATCGGTATCGGGTTGATGTCCGCGACAAGCAAGTGGTGGCTTCGTGTCTAACAGGGAGTGATCTGCATCGCCTGAGGTTTATCCGAAATTGGATGTCACTCCAAATTAGAACTGACTGACCGCCCCACTTCATTGAACTTCACCAGAAACATGAATTCATCAGATTTGTACTCCCCCTCACCGATACCTCTCCGTACCCGAATCAGGCTCACATATTATGGGTATATCAATAGGTACACGGAATATGAATCAGAACCTAGTGAGGACTCCCTGAGAGGTCAAGTCCAAAACGAAATGGAGATCTACGATTCTGGTGCTGGAAGGCTTGTATATGAACTTCCTTCTGACTGGGTACTCGGAGAGGGACGATACGTTGTGAAACTGGTTCGATCAAAGAAGAAAGATGGGTTTGATGACTCTGGCTTACTCCAGAACTGGCGGGAAATACTTCTCTCTCGCTACGGGCCTATACAAGACCACGTCGTTCCAGTCGTGGGTAGTGGGGAGAACGGATTATGGTTGGTAATGCCCTATGCAGAACAGTACAACTTAGATTGGGACCACGACGCGATTGATGAAAAAGTTGATATGATCAAATCAATGGACGGGGTTGAGCCCGTTGCACGTGGGGGATTTAGCGGATCGCTTGATTTGAATTGGACTGAAAATTGGGGTGCATACAATGGGGAGTACCGACTGTTGGACTATGGTGGGATAGCGATTACGACATCAATTCCCCAGTACGAAAATGAATTAATATTCTCTGATCCCTCTAACAGACCGTAGTGTTGTGGCAAGAATGTTCTGTTATTATGATCTACAGCAAAGAGTACCGAGTCTGCCTATACACTTCACCGGCTCTGTTAAAATCCTATTCTTCAAACATATCCGCGTCTGTAACGTCTGGCCGCTGAAAACTGCGAATTTATAGCGGTGTTTAAGATGATAGCAGGCATACAATCATTAGGAGAAGAACGATGGCACTTCAAAATACAATTCGAAACCAAACCGTTACCATACTCATCATATTGGGGGCATTAGTCGGAGCCGCTGTCTGGTACGTCAGTAATATCCCATACTATGAATCTATTCCTGCAGGTGCAGTAATCGGTCTTATCATCGGTATCGGGTTGTATCGGCTTTTGAATCCCGACTCTGACACTACAAATACAGCCTAAACCTGTCCCTATTCCTATTCAAAGCCGAGTTGAAACACGTTAATTCTGAGATTGGACGTACCACAGATGGATGAGCAAACCGGGGATGCCGAGAAATCCTAAGACAACGCCTCTAACTTGAGGGCGCGACAGGCCCTGTTCCTTTGATTTCTTGTAGACATAATAGCCGACAGTCGGCCAGAAAATCAAGAGGTAGAGTCCGTAACGGATGAGGATACCGTTGTAGGTCGAAAGGAATTCCATATCCAATATCTCTCTTGAGCGGAGATAATCATTTGGTTGCTCTTTTGTACCGAACGTTGGTCACCTGTACTTACCGAATCTGCTCACCACATCGAGGCGGGTTCTCCTCAACTGATTTGGTCTGAAACAGCCGCTCAGTCGGTGTGCGTATTGACCGCTAAAAGCTCTATAGTCCATAGGGTTTTGTGAACACCCGGTGAAGTGTATGGTATGAGTGAAGAAGAACTCGATACAGTCGAACAACTCCAACGGGTAGGGATCGGACTGGTACTCGGTGGGTTGGCCTTCGGCGGGCTGTCGTTCGGTGTCGATGCGGTTGTGAGTGGTATCGTGCTGCTGGTTGCTGGTATCATCGTCTGGTGGGGTGAATATCGCCGGGAGTTGACTGTCGGAATCGGGGTTGGAATCGGGATGGCTGGACTGGTCGTTCTCATCGACGTAGGAACCGACACTGGTTTCAGCGGACTCCGGATGGCGGGATTCATCGTTGCACTCGGTGTCGCGGATTACGTGCTTGCACCTGCCTACGGTAAAATCCAAGACGCCGGTGAACGGGCTAGCGGAAGGTAGGAACTCTGTATTGAGCGATCTCTGACTTCCCTGTACTGGGCGGTCCGTGAGTCCCCTCAATAAAGCGGATTGTAGTTAGTTCACAAACGACGAGTGATTTCGTATGCGATTGATGTTGGGAGAAGAATAGCGAATATAACAAGCGTGATTTCTTCTATAGTTAGACCAGATTGCGTGAGGGCGGCATAAAAGTAGAGCGCACCGGTAGCGATCACGCTAACGATAGCCGCAACGTATCGGGGGTCACTCCATGAGGACGGGAACTTAGTGGCGGACATCTACCCTTATTACTTATATCTATATGAAAAAGTCTGCCTCTGCACTTACCGCAGCTACTCACCACATCGAGGCGGATTCTCACCATTCGATTTAGAGTGAAACAGCCGGTAAGTTGGGTTGCGTATCGGTCAAGTATAGGATGCACTGGTACCAGAGCGAATTTCCATCTATGGAATAATACTACGCTATGGACGATCAGCCGGCCAATATCAAGGTATTCTTCATAGGCGCGCAAGCGACGTTACTGGGGCTATTCGTTTTGGAATTTTTTGGGTCAGACCACGTATTCGCTCCTCTCAGTATTCTTCTTGTTTCGGCAGGTGTGGCAATTACTGCTTACGGCGTGAATCGCTGAATACACACTCTGTACTGGGCGATCTATGATCTCCTGTATGAAACGCAAACGAGCCTAATTCGACACCCAATACCAGAACTCCACGAACGAATTCGGAAGATTCGGAAATGACACACTTCCATTTAATACGGTGGCGGGTTGTGTCGACAGTCCATGATAACGGACGCCCGCGTACTCCAGCCGGAATTCATCCCCAGCGAGGTGAAACACCGAGATGCCGAGGTCAACACGCTGTCCAGCGTGCTGCGCCCGCTCACCGACGGTGCACGAGCTGACCCCGCATTCCTCTACGGGCCGTCCGGAACCGGGAAGACCTGTATCGCGCAGTTCACCGTTGAACGACTCCGCCAAGAAGTCGTCGACGTGAACTACCAGTACGTGAACTGCTGGGAAGACTACAGCCGCTTCAAAACCCTCTACAGCATCCTTGACGGTATCAACGACACCATCGACATTCACCGGCAATCCACGCCGAAGGACGTGCTGCTCGACCGGCTCAAAGACTACACCGGCCCACCATACGTCGTTATCCTCGACGAAGTCGACCAACTCCAAGACAAGAGTCTCCTGTACGATCTCTATCGTGTCCAGAATCTCACGATGCTTCTCATCGCCAACAAGGAAACCGAGGTCTTCGCAGAAATCGATGATCGTCTCACCAGTAGACTCACCACTGCAACACGCATTCACTTCGACCAGTACTCCAATTCGGAGTTAACTGCAATCCTCGATGATCGCGTCCAGTGGGGTCTCGCACCGAACGTAATCACTCAGGGACGGTTGAATCAGATTGCTGCGAAGGCGGCCGGCGATGCACGGATCGCCATCGGTATTCTGCGGAACGCTGCGCGGCACGCGCACGAAAACAGCCTCGATGCAATCCCGGCAGACGTGATCCAAGGCGTGGTTCCGGAAACGAAATCGGAAATCCAACAGCAAACCATCGACCGCCTCACAGACCACCAGCAAATCCTGTACGACATCATTACCGACCACGGAACTATCGAACCGCAGGCGCTCTACGATGAATACCAAGACAGGGTTGCTGATCCGAAGACCAAACGCACCGTTCGGAATCATCTCTCGAAGCTCGAACACTACAATCTCATCGAGTCCGAGGGAAACACGAAAGGCCGTATCTACCGCGCCTGTACTTGATAAACCCAGCAGAGTTGCCGTGTATGCTGGTGGGTTTCGGAAGTCACACGCCGATCCATAACCCGGACGGTCACGACGTGTTCCTGTACGAATGCCGCCGAGCAACACCAATACCGAGACCGAACCAGACCACGCGGTCCCGAAAGCAACTCGTGACACCGTTATAGAAGCGATTTCGAACCGTGGGTTCAGCGAGTGGTACGATGAACGACAAATCGAGCAGAATCTACTCGATGGGAAGCCGTATTTCAACGGCCCGTCACCGCCGAAACCACCGGATAGGCACACGCCGAGCAACTTGTTGCAGTGTCACCGGAAGGCGATGTACGCCCGGCAGAACGCACCGCGAGAAGGCACCACACCGGACGGGATCTTCTGGATCGGATCCACGTTCGAAGAGGACATCATCGTCCCATACCTACAGGACGTAACGCCGGACGGTCTGTACATACAGAACTCACTATGGATCGATACCACCGTCGTAGGTGATGGTACTGAGTTACGGGTGCGTGGGGCAACCGACCCTGCTGTCGTGACTACAGACGGCGACCCGGCACTCCTCACGGAGATTAAAACGACAACTAACGTTGACCACCTGACCGAGCCGAAACCACATCACAAGGCGCAACTCCACGCCTACCTACACGCCCTCAACGACAAGCACGACCACCCTGTCACAGAGGGACTCGTCATCTACGGGTCGCGGAAAACACTCGACCTTCGCGTCTTCCAAGTCATGTTCGACCCGGACTTCTGGCAGCGCGTCGTCGACTGGATGGCCACGCAAACCGCCTACGAGCAGGCCAATAAGTTACCGCCAGCTGACCCGGAACAGGACTGGGAGTGTACGTACTGCTCGTTCAAGCATCGCTGTGGGCAGGCCGACACGCCGTACCAGGACATCGGACCGGAAGGGTTACTCCCGGTGTTCGACGGGTACGATCGGGACGCACTCGTCGAATACCTCGACGCGCATACGGACGCGGATGCGCGGCTCACACCGACCCTCGCCCACACATACCCAGACTTGGCTGCCGAGTACGGCACGTATGACTGGTCGTGCCCGCGGTGTAGCGAGACGTACGCGTGGGATGCCGTAGACTGGGACGGCGACACGTCAGACCTGCCGCTCTGCCCTGCCTGCGCTCGTGAGAACGACTTAGTGACACTGAGCGGCCCGGAACCCGACACCCAACCCAACACCAGTAAGGACTAACCCGGTTACGAGTCAGATTCACCGTCAGTTTGACTGGACTCTGTCTCACCCGCAGGTATATCTTCGAACGTACCTTGCGTCTTCTCTTCGCCCGATGTCTCAGCGTCATCTGGTATCTTATCGCTGGGAGATAACGGCCGGTCAGATGATTCACCACCAGTCTCCGTCTGGTCATCCGTATTATCGGTGTCGGACTTCTCAACGTCGTCACTACCGGAACTGGTCTTTTCGTTAGAGTCCTCTCTGGCAGCCCGTGCTTTCTCTAATTCCGGTGGTAATTCAGTGTCTTCCCTGGGTGCGACACGTCCTTCTTTTCCTTCAGGGAAATGCAGAAGTTTTTCCGGGTGCTGTTCTACCCAGTCAGCGATTTTCTCAGTCTTCTCTTCAATCGTTTTCTGATGATCTCGCATCTTGTGGTAGCTACTGGTGATGCCTTCATGCGCCATCTGGCGTGTTAGGTACTCTCCCATCTCGGTCAACTTGTACACGTGTTTCGTGCCGTGCTCGTCACTTTCCAGATCGGTCTTGAGTAAGTTGTGGTGATTCGCGTCGATGCGTCGGCGTGAAATGGTTGATGAGGTAATCTCGATTTCCGATTCCAGTTCCGAATACGTTCGCGGTTTCTCATACAGCAAGGCTAACAGCCCGACACTCCCTTTTAACTGTAGGAATTTCCAAATCGTTTCACACGGTTCGTACTCGTCGCTATCCGCCATTACGCTGTTACACGACCGCTGGGTACAAGTGAATCATAGTTAACTCCAAATCGAAGCTGTTTCCAAATTTCTTGCAGTTCCAATCTCGCGGCAGTTAGGATCTTGGAGAAGCAGCCTCTCTGCGGTCGTTTATATGGATATATTCGGAAAGTACACGCGGATGTTTAGGCTCCAAACTGGAGTAAAGACTGACGGAATCGCTATGCACACGATACAAAACACCTGTCCGCCGGCACGACTGGCCTATCACCGCGGTTACGGGGTGGTGGGCAATGAGTGACCGGCCGAGTATCGATGACCTCGATCTGGAGCGGGTACTCACTTCACTCGCCAAGCAGGCCGACGACGTGATCGAAACCGGGACAGACTGGCCGGAACTCGCCCGGGAACTGGACGTATCACAGTACCAGCGGCGAGATCCGTACGCAGAGTGGCACGACGAAACGAACGACTTCGCGCCGATGTTTCTCGCGGTGTTGTGGGCGAAAACTGAAGACAAGTCCGTGACCGGCATTTCTGACCGCCTAGAGGACAACCCGGAGATTGCTACGGCATTCGGATTCGATGATCTAGACGACATCCCGCACGGTGATACGTTCGCTCGTGCGTGGCGCGAACGCTTCGAAGACATGCAAGACACGATTGACCGTACCGCAAAGGATATTGATGAGATTGCTACGGAATGTGGCAGCCCGATCGGCGGGCACACCGGGTTGAATCCTGAGGAAACTGGTGGGATGTCGAAGCGGACTGAGCAGCGGTTGCTGCGGAAGAAAACGAAGGAAGTGCTGGATCAAATGGCTGACGTTGTCTTCCCAGCGCTGGATCTGCCACGACCCGAGGAAGCAATCTACGACGAAGAGGATCTGTTGGAGTTAATGACTGTGATGGGGATTAACGGGTCCGCTGCGCATGGCGCTGCAGAGACGAACGGTGACCGCCTCGCCGCACAGAAAGACATCGCACTCGATGCCCCATTCCACGAAGAGGGCCCGGACGGAGAAACGCTTCTAGACCCGATCCAAGAACTTTCCATCGAAGCGATTACCAAGATGGTGAACCGCGCAGCTGAACGCGCGGTCACGCGCATCAAGCCGCATGCGGAATTCCCTAACCCGGTGTTCATGGCAATCGACATTACATACGTCGCCTACTACGGGGACCGCGAGGAAATGGAGTGGGTGACAGGAACACCAGACCACAAACAGTACAGTTGGTGTCACAAGTTCGCTACAGCAACACTCGTCGGTGACGGCGTCCACATGGTCGTGGGTATGCTTCCAGTCGGGAACGCCGAGCAGATTGCTAACGATGCGTATTCAGGCGAGCAAGAGAAGACCGTCATTCACGGTGATGTTGTCCGTGAATTGGTTGGGATCACGTCAAAGTACGTGACGCCACGATGCGTGTATGCTGACCGGGCATTCGCCAGTACCGATACAATCGCCGCATTTGAGGAGCACAATCTCCGGTATATGATGCCTGCACCACGGAACGACCGGACGAAGCGCTGGTTAGAGCGGAATGTGGACGTTGAACGTGGCATCATCGCAACTGAACAGGACTGGACAGTTCGGGGTGCGGTGAAGCACGGCGTGTCGAACGACAGCGTCACGACGAATCTCGTCGGAATGCCGGGCAATCCTGATGAGGAACAGTACGGGTTCGGTGAGAAGCAGGATTCTGACGAGGAGACCGGCGAAGCTGATGGGGATACCCGTGAGCCGGTGCCTTTCTATACGAATACCCACGTTGATGATGAGCTTGCGGTGGACCGTCGGCAGACCCGGCGGAAGGTCGAGCAATACAACCGTCGTGGTGGGATTGAAACGGCGTACAAGAAGATCAAGGAGTTCGCTGCGTGGACTACATCGAAGGAATTCGAGGTGCGGTTGTGGCACTTCGGGTTCGCAGTGCTGTTGTACAATGCGTGGTTGATGGTGGATTTCCTCGTGCAAGCCGGGTTGGATATAGAGTTCCGGTCAAAGCCGCGGATTACTGCTGAGCGGTTCCGCAGGTATATTCAGCGGCGGTTGACACGGCTGATATAGCCCGTATTTCGTTTTCGGGGCAGCAGTTTTCGTGAGAGCCATCAGTACGCAGTAGTCGTGTTTTCGCGGTGATTTTGAGGGATTCCGGTGAATTGTCTGGTTCGTGACTGGTTTTGCGGTGTGGTTCGGTGGTGAAGCTGGGTAGATAGCGGTTGAAACTGGGAATCCCGTACAGCAAATCACCGGGATTCGGAACTCCCACCACCGGAATTGGTATAGCGACATATAGTTTATTCCTTGGGCGCATTAATCATCGTCCACAACCGTTGAGTTAACAGACTGTAGGGGTCTGGACAGCCCCAAATATTATACTATATCTGACTGAACGTCTCACCCGACCGAGAATGGCAGACTCAGATCTACCCCGAACCGCAGTGCGGCGGCTCCCTTTGCACTGGATCGATGGAGACGTGATATCGTGAGCGACGCCGGCGACGAGCATACGATGTCGAGTGACGACGACATCTCGTGGACTCTGCTCGATCTCGATGAACTCATCGACACCTACTGGAGTACCATCGCGCCAGTGATGCGCGAGGACGGACTCGACCCCGAAGCGGACCGACCGACCCACTCGTGGCTGTCTGCCAACGGCTTCCGCGGATTAATTTATGCACTACGGGAGTACCACGACCGGACGTTCGGTGAGTTCTGGAGCGACGACCTCGATCTCAAGCAGGATGCGGAGCGCTACGACTGGGGGACAAGTCACGAATCGACTGTCGATCTGCTGGAAGCGTACATCGAAAGCCAACGTGAGCGCGGCGAACTAAGCGAATCCTCTGCCGACACGCTCCGCTACCGGATCGCGAAGTACGTCCGGGCCTATCGTGACGCCAACGACTCCGGTGACCTACTGGACCCCGTTTCCCGTGACGGTGACGTTCCCGCGTACGAGGCCACTGACGCCGCGTGGGCGGCGTTCGACCGACTCGATGAGGCGTTAGCGCCACGAACGATGCGCCGAATTCACGAGGCCGTCGACGACTGGTATGCCCATCTGGTCCGACGGAAGCGGGCGGCGGTCAATCCCGTCGCCGGTCTCGAAGACGAATACCGGTGGAGCCGCCGAGCGAACGGTACCGACGAGAGTCCCTCGAACCCCGCGCTTGATCCCGACCACGTCCGAGCGCTTTACGAGACGGCCACGAGCGCGGGCGGACGACTCCTCGTGGTGGCACTGTGTGGGTGGGGTCTTCGGTCGGGCGAAGTAGCGGCTCTTCACCGTTCACAGCTCGTGCTGGATCCGCCGGATGCCGATGTCCCACACGTAGAGTTTGAGGAGCGAAAGAACGGTCCCGGCCAAGTATCGATCCTCTTCGGTCGGGATGCGGCGGTTGACCGACTTGCCGAACTGGGCGAACGGGACTCATGGAACGGCTATCTGTTTCCGTCTGCTCGTTCAGCCTCGGGTCACCGGACGCGACAGACGATCCTCAGTCGATTCGACGACCTCGCTGAGAGAGCCGGCCTCCCCGACGATATTGCCGGTACGAAGCCGGTCCCACAGATGGCCCGGCGATTCTGGTACGACGCCTACTCCACCACCCAGGAGGCCATTCTCGAGGAAGTCGGTGAGATCGCAGCCGAACAGGGGAGTGCAAGCGCCGAAGTCGTTCTTCAGGAGTATCTCTCTCCGGAGCGACGGCGACGACTCCGGCGTGAATACATGCGTGAGCGTCTTGAGGACGCTTTCGGGGAGGTTTCGACGTAAAAATGATTGCCGCAGACGAGGCGAGGTGGAGTTCGTCTCCGATAGATCCCGAACTTGCAGATATGAACGGTTAGCAATTCAAAGATGATCAGCCTCACTGGATTTCATACGCACCCTGCAGCTGTATGGTGATGTCTTCAGGATGGATTTCAGGGGGGGGCGAATCACGGGAACCTGCAGGAGACACTCGAGATCGCAAGTGGAGAGATTGATGACCGCGGTGGGGACTCCTCCGAAGAGAACTAGCACTGACTCGCTGGCTCGTACTCATCGGACAAGATCTGCTTGAGTTCGAACTCTTCGCCTTCCCCGATTGCGTCGGCGACATCACAGACGAACTGGAGCGCCTGAATCTCAGCCTGGAGCGTGGCGATTTGTTCCTCTCGCTCCTGAATCCTAGTTCTGAGTGTTGCCATGAGGTGAACTTCCGACTCGTGGGCAAGAGAGTGCTCCGATGATGCTGTCTCCGGCAGTCGTCCATCGGGTCGGGGGATCCGTCCTGCGTCGAGTTCGAGCTGGATCCGCTGGACGTGCTTGCAGGGCGTCGGTGTCTCTGGGTTCCGGTGATCGGGACACGTACACGTCTCTTCTAGCAGATCGACTTCGTACGTGTTGCCCGACGCCGAGTCGACCTCGTAACAGCCGCCTCGGTGAACGAGTGCAACGTCCATGTCGTCCTCTCGGGCCCGCGTGGTACGGACATCGTCCTGGGCTTGGTGTTCGATCTCACTATTCGGAGTCGTCGATGAATCGGTCACGGTCATCCTGAGGCACCTGTGGGGAGGAGTGGATCTACTGATCCGCCCTCTGCCCGATTCAGGAAGGTAAATTCTCGCCCACGAGAGGTTCAGAGAGCGCGGGTTCGCTATGCGACAGCTAAGCCTCGCCTATGATGAGAGATGCGAGACAAAGAGCGCGTATCGGTCACATTGATCAAGCGTCTTCGTATTCTGATGCTCTGGACAATAGGTTTAGTCCACTAGTCAACCTCGTAGGTGCTACCTGACGTCGAATTGCGCTCATAGATTCCTCCCAGCCGGAGCGGTGCCACGTCCATTTTTGTCTCGAACTCTACGAGCGCGATTCTTACCACAGAAGTTCGGTAGGTCAACACCATCTTGAATCGGCGGTGTATCTGCAATGGTAATCTTGTGACATCTTCGGAGAGCGAGGACTCGGATATTCGCTCCTCCATCTGTTTCAGATCAATACACTAGGGCATTCAGAGTCTGAATCTACTTGGAGTCGCTCAGGGGAAGTCCCCTGATCCATTTTTCTTCTCTACGCCAAGGATTTCTCACAGACACTCTCACCGTGCGACTGGCACAGGCTCGCGACCTCAGAGGTCTGCCTGATTTTTTGTTGCTCTCCATCGTTAGCTACGCCATGTTCGAGCAAATCCTCTTTCCAACCGATGGAAGCGACGGGGCAGCGGTTGCCTTCGACCATGTCCTTGACATCGCGACTACCCACGATGCCACACTCCACATCCTCAACGTCGTAGACACGACACAGGGTGGCGTCCTCAACCTCCAGAGCGACAGCGGGGATTCACTCGAAGAGAAAGGTGAACGAACTGTCAGTGAGGCAGCTGAGCGTGCCCATCAACGGGGAGTCGATACCGTCACAGAAGTAGCTCAAGGCGAGCCGTATCGGTCAATTATTGACTATGCCGAGACACAGGGAGTCAACCTCGTCGTCATGCCAACGCACGGGCGTCGGGGACTCGAACGGTTTTTGCTTGGTAGCACGACCGAGCGAGTCGTCCGGCGTGCGGACGTTCCTGTACTCACCCTCTCGCCGAACGACGATGCTCGTATCACGCACCCATATCAGGATGTGCTCGTCCCGACTGATGGGAGCGACTGTGCGAATCAGGCACTTGCAATTGGCGTTGACGTGGCAGATGCTGAGGGAGCAGCACTACACCTCCTCTCGGCCATCGTCATCCCCGTTCTGGGCGTCGACGTTCGGACAGATATACAGATGAATCTGCTAGAGGAAAGCGCAACAGAGCTACTCGACGAAGCGGCGAAATTCGCTGTCGACGCTGGTATCGGATCGACTTCCAAGACCGTCGAATACGGCCCGTCGATTCACAAAGTGATCCTCACGTACATCGAGGAACACGATATCGACCTCGTCGTCGTCGGTACTCACGGGCGAACCGGATTCGATCGATACGTGTTGGGCAGCGTCACTGACTACCTCGTCCGCACGTCTCCCATTCCCGTGTTGACGGTCCGGACACCTGCGACCGAAACGTAGCAGCTATCGCCTGTCTCTCGTGACTGGAACTGGTGCGAATAGTGGGGTGGGAATCACGCACGGTATTTTTTATGGTTATCGACCGTAGCCATTCTCAGGGTCTTTTCCGCTGGAGATGGACGAACATTCGATTCAAACGCCGTGGGGCAGGTCGTCGGACGAGATCCTCGATCACTACGAGGTTTCAACGGACGAGGGGCTGAACGAGGACGAAGCCGAAACGCGGCGCGAGCGGGTCGGCCCGAATGCGTTGCGCGAAGCCGAACAGCGGGGCTGGTGGGGGGTTCTGGCGGACCAGTTCAAGAGCTTCATCGTCCTGTTGCTGGCGGTGGCGGGAGTGGCAGCCTTCGCACTGAACGAGAACGTCGAGGGTGTCGCCATCTTCGTCGTGCTCCTGATCAATGGACTCATCGGGTTCGTCACCGAGATGCGGGCGCTCAAATCAATGGAGAGCCTCCAGGAGATGGTCGAGATCGAGGCTCGCGTTCGGCGTGAGGGGGAGGTGAGGGATGTTCCCGCGGAAGAGTTGGTTCCGGGGGACATCGTGGTCCTCAACGCCGGGAACGTCGTTCCGGCCGACCTTCGGGTGATCGAGCCCTCCAAGCTCCAGGCTGACGAATCGGCCCTCACCGGCGAGTCCGTTCCCGTCGGAAAGACGAGCGACGTCCTCGAGGAAGACGTGCCACTCGCCGAGCGGGAGAACATGCTCTACAAGGGGACGAGCGTGACGCGGGGGACCGCGGAAGCGGTCGTGGTGGCCACGGGGATGGACACGGAACTGGGCAAGATCTCGGCGTCCCTGCAGGGAGAGGCTGAGGAGAAGACGCCGCTCCAGCAGAAGCTCGATGGCCTCGGGCAGAAACTCGTTCCGTTCCTGCTCGTCGTGGCTGCGATCGTCCTCGTATCGGGCTGGCTCAGAGGACAGGATCTGTATCTGATGGTCGAGACGGCCATCGCACTGGCGATCGCGACCATTCCGGAGGGGCTGCCGGTCGTCGCCACGCTCGTGCTCGCGCGCGGGATGTGGCGGATGGCGGACCGCAACGCCCTCATCAACAACCTCGGATCCGTCGAAACGTTGGGCTCGACGAACGTCATCTGTACCGACAAGACGGGCACGCTGACGGAGAACGAGATGACAGTCAGCCAGTACGAGCTGGCCAACGGTCCGGTCGCCGTCACCGGAACCGGACTCGACACCGAGGGTGCGTTCCAGCACGGCGACGAGGAGCGGGATCAGCCACAGGATCCTGCCCTGCAGGAAGCCCTGGAGGTGGGCGTCCTCTGTAACAACGCCTCCGTGACCGTGGATGACGACGAGCCCACCGTAGCGGGTGATCCGACGGAAGCTGCCCTCCTGATAGCGGGATTGAAGGCCGGGATCGATCGGGACGGTCTCCTCGAGTCGATGCCCGAAGCTCGCGAGGTGTCGTTCGATCCGTCCGTCAAGATGATGGCGACCTACCACGAGCTAAACGGGAGCTACAGGGTCGCCGTGAAGGGTGCGCCGGAGGCGGTAGTCGAGTCGTCGACCCGGCTGGTAACGGGCGACGGCACCGACCCCCTCTCGGAAGATGACAAAGAAGAGTGGATCCAGAAGAGCGAGAATATGGCCGAAGACGGATTGCGGGTTCTCGCTCTCGCCAGGAAGGAGGTCGAGAGTACGGACGACCCGCCGTACGAGGAGCTGTCGTTGCTCGGGTTGGTCGCCATGATCGATCCACCACGCGAGGAAGTCAAATCGACCATTAAGAACTGTCTGGACGCGGGGTTGCGAATCGTCATGGTGACCGGTGACCACCCCGGGACGGCTAGAAACATCGCCCGGAGTGTCGGGTTGATGGATCCGGAGGATGACGAGGTCATCCAGGGGAGCGAACTCGACGATCCCGAGAACCTGTCTCAGGACGAGATGGAGCGGTTCGTGAACGCGTCGGTCTTCGCGCGGGTCGCCCCGGAGAACAAGCTCGACCTGATCGGAATTCACCAGGCAGTCGGGTCGATCGTGGCCATGACCGGCGACGGGGTCAACGACGCGCCGGCGCTGAAGCGGGCCGACATCGGCGTTGCCATGGGTCAGCGAGGAACGCAAGTGGCTCAGGAGGCGGCGGACATGATCCTCCGGGACGACAACTTCACGAGTATCTACCACGCCATCAGGGAGGGGCGGATCATCTTCCGGAACATCCGGAAGTTCGTGCTGTATCTCATGTCCTGTAATCTCAGTGAATTGCTGGCTATTCTGATCGCCGCATTGCTGGGCTTTCCGCTGCCGTTGCTCCCGCTGCAGATCCTCTTTCTCAACGTCGTGACTGACATCTTCCCGGCGTTCGCGCTGGGGGCGTGCGGAGGCAGCAAGGAGATAATGAACACGCCGCCGAGAGATCCCAACGAGTCGATCCTGACCCGGACGCACTGGACCGAGCTGGGGCTATACGGAACGATGATTGCAGTGGCGACTGTCGGTGCGTTCGTGATCGGGGGTGGCATGTACGCCGGCGGCATGGGGGCCGAAGAGGTCGTCACCATGTCGTTCCTCACGCTAGCGTTCGCCCAACTCTGGCACGTGTTCAACATGCGAGAACCCACATCCGGCATCGTGCGCAACGAGGTCACCAAGAACGCGTACGTCTGGGGTGCCCTCGGCCTGTCTGCCCTGCTGGTGATCGGCACCGTCTACCTGCCGGGGGTTTCGCTGGCACTGAGCACCGCCCCCATCGGTCTCGAAAGCTGGCTCGTCGTGCTCGGAATGAGCCTGCTGCCCCTCGGCGCCGGGCAGGTGCTCTTGGAGTTTCGCCGTCGGTTCGGGACTCCGAAGCTGGGGACACGACTCGAAGAGCTGTTGTTCGATTGATTACGATCGGTTGATCAACCGATGTCGCTCTCGTCGAGCTGGGACCAATTATCCAAGCCGACGCGGAGGGCAGCTTTGAGTGCCCCGAGGACGACGGGACCGAAGAACAGTCCCATAATTCCGAATGCGTACGCCCCC
>NZ_JAVDDW010000011.1:0-117064 GCF_030848585.1 Halobellus sp. H-GB7
TGAAAAGAGTGAGAACCAGTAACGGAACGAGCGAAATGAACGCTTGGTAGGCGATACTACCAGCCATGAACGTCACGTTCTCTTCACGCATCCGCCGCCAGACAACTCGAACAAACATGATAGATTCTCGAAAACGGCCCATTACGGCCAGTTACGGTCTGGAAATCGTTAGGAATTTGGATCGCGTTGGACCACGGTACCGCCAACGAGCATATGCGAAACCGCTTTTTCATGATCAAGCGCACGCTCGACACTGCCGTGCGTGTACGGATCTGGTGGCTGGAGTTCCGTGAAATGATCCTCAAGGCCACCGTCCACAACCTCTGCCGGAGCGTCCGGGACCGGTGAAATCCAGCGTCGTATACCGAAACTACAGAGCCGCCCGTTGGAATTTCGTCAGTCGTCATTGCGGGCGCGACGCCTCGTCACCAGCAGACTCGTCATCAAAATCGAATTCCGTCGCCGCCTCCGCCTCGTAATCCGCATCTTCCTCATCTACGACCCCGAACTGGAGTTCGACATCGTACTCACGGAGGATATCACGCATCGTCCAACGGTCGGCATCAGCGAGTCTCGTAGCATCACCGAGCGTGATCCGCTCGCGTTCGTAGAGGGCGACCGCAGCTGCAATGCGCTCGTTTTCGTGTTCCTCGAAGTATTCACGCACGAACTCCCGCAACGCATCGCTCTTGCCCCCGAACACACCAGCCTCGCAGCACCCTCGATGAGGAGGTCAAGGTCGTCTGGATACGACCCGGTGATTCGTGCCATCGTTCTATGGCCGACTACGCCTCCATACTATTCATGAACTACGCCAGAATACCATATGCATTGAGAAGACGAGTCTCAACTATTGACAGTGAAACTGTATATAGCGGTAAGTGGTTCACGCGAAGCCTGGGTCTGTCCAGATCGGCTTCACGAGACGATCGCTACGCTCAGCCTACGGAATGTATTGAGAGGCGGGCAATGGACCTCATTGAGCCGTGCCAAAACGAGAGGCGAGCACTATAGTAGCGTTTGCAAGTCTTCACCCACCTAATCCCACGCAGTCGTGCGGTTGACTGTGTAATCAGTTGCAAACGCTACTATAGAAGACTCGATGCTGATTGAGAGGCATCACACTTACACTCGGCACCAGCCACAGTTACAGATACTCGTCGAAGATGTCCGCAAACTCGTCTTGGACGAGATCCCGCATTGCATCTGCACGGGCCTGTCGGCGGGTGCGTTCGTCGAGGTAGTTTCGTTCAGAAACGGACGCATCCCGACTGCCTTGGGAAGCCGCGACAGCCGCGGTCCCCGCTTCGATACTGGGGCGTTGCTGGCGGTACAGACGGTACCAGGTTCGGCGTCCCATCTTTGGGAGCGGATGAGTACCGTCGATGTCCACGTCAGCTCGTTCGCCGAGATCGCGGAACCAACGCCGCGCTGTCTGTGTCGACATCGGCCGCGTGATCGATTGACCCGGGAGGAGATAGCCAGTCCACTCGTCGTTGTATGCGAGGGTATCGATACGGTCAGAAACAGCCTCAACGCCGGCGAGGAGTTCAACGGTGTTCCGGGCTCGGCGGGCGTTCTTCCGTTGGCCAGCCTCGAATTCGATGTAGGGGACGTCGCCTTCCTCCGGGTCTAGAACGAGTTGATCGACGTGGAGTTCACACGCCTCGATCGGACGGAGCCCCCAGCCAGCAAGCGCGAGGAGGAGAAACCGTTCGTCAGCATTGCCAGCTTCGAGGAGTGCAGAGAGGTCGCTCCGAGAAAGTGCAGGATGATCGTAGATCGGGTCTTCGTCCCACCCAAACCGGTTCAGAAGGTTCTCAGCCGGGTTGTAGAGGCTGCGTCCCATCTCTTCGAGGAACGTGTACCAGTTCTTCACCGCGGAGACGTACTTTTTCTTCGAGGCGAGTGTCCCCAGCTCGTCGTCGAGCACGCGGAACGTGTCGCGCACGCGCGCTATTTCGTCGGGTTTCGTGGTTTCGTCGAGGAGTGGCGAGAGCAAATCGTCCGTTTCGTTGACCTCATAGTAGGTCGTGACGTACGTCCGCAACCGAGAGCGGCGCGGTCCCACGGTCGTCGGGGCGCGCCCGCGGTCCCGTTCGAGTTCTTCGAGGTAGTCTTCGAGCCCGCGGATCGTTGGCTCGTGGTCGATGCCCCATTCGTCGTCGGCATCATCAGAGTTCGGTGGGAGGCCGACGGCGTCGTAGAACTCACCGGGTGAGAGGTCGTACTCACGGCGTAGGCGCTCGACGAATCCGGAGTAGTTACGCTTCAGCCACGCGTACGTGGGCGTTTCACGTTCGGGATCGGTGTCGACGTCTGCGTCAGCGCGAAGTGTAGGTGCGACTTCCTCACGGTAGAACTGGGCGAAGTCGTCGAGGCCGTCGAAGCGTGCGTAGTTTGGCATCGTTAGATCGTACCTGCAGGGAGAAGCCGACTCGCTTTCCGAGAGTGTGATTCTAAGGACACGGTTTTGAGCACGTAGAGAGATACAGTCGGTTTTCTTAGTATTTGTGGTGTAGTGTTGTCGGGGTGCGACAACAAAACAACACAGCTAACCAGAGGTTGTTCACTACGTTTTGATATACTACATATCGCTATACAAAATTTGAGGGATCGGGCCTCCCTATCGAATGCGGGGAGAGCAACTCAACATACTCCAGAGCTTCAATAGCGTTCGCAATTCTCGACTCAGCCGAACACACGCGGCCGTTCGATCAGCTGTGTACCGTTGCAAACACAGCTAGAGAGACAGTTGTTTTCAACAACGGTGAGCTGACACTCCCGCACAGTTATCCTCCGACACACACCCAATAACATACGTACTTCTGTTATTCTGTTGCCCAGCAAAACACAGTTACTTACTACGAGGTCACACCATCTTGACCTATTAATCCGCGTATAGCAAGCATTCGCCCATCAAGCACTGACGACACCGCTCCCGAAGCGCATTCGACAACCGACGAACTTCTGGGCGGCGTCAGCGGCCCTATTGCAGACCTTCTGGACGAGAGAGCTGGTAGACGCTGCCAGCGTATCAACGGTTGAGCGTGTGAATGGCCAGTCCCCGTTCGTTGGCGGCGGCTTCGTAGGTCGCTTCCGACAGCGTCGGGTGAGAGTGTACCACTTCGGCGAATTCGCTCGTCGTCAGTCCCTCCTCGACTGCGAGCGTGATTTCGGCGATCAACTCGGAGGCCTCCGGACCGACGACTTGGCCGCCGAGGACGACGCCGTCGTCGCCGCTCACGAGACGGACGAACCCCTCTGCGTGCCCGGTCGTGAGCGCGCGGCCGCTGGCACGCATCGGAAACTCCCCGACTGACACCGTGTGCCCGGTCTGTTCGGCTTCCGCTTCGGTCATTCCAACGGTGGCGATCTCTGGCGACGTGAACGCGACGGCGGGCGTCGCCCGGTCTTTCGAGACGGGATTCCGACCAGCAATCTCGGCGGCGGCGATCTCGCCCTCCGTCGAACCGGCGTGCGCGAGCATCGGTTCACCCGCCACGTCGCCGACGGCGAACACGTGGTCGACGTCCGTGCGTCCGTACTTGTCCGTTTGAATGAATCCGTCCTCGTCGGGGTCGAGACCGATCTGGTCGAGATCCATCGTATCGGTAACCGGATTCCGACCAACCGCGACGAGCACCGCCTCGGCCTCGTATTCGTGCCGAGCGTCGCCGTCGACAGATTCCGTACACACCACGACACCCTGATCGGTGGATCGACACTCCGAGGCGAGTTCGCCGTAGTTCGTTTCGATGCCGAGTTCCGACGCTGCCGAGGAAACGGGGGCGACCAGATCGGACGAGAACGCGGGCATCATCGTATCGAGCGCCTCTAAGACCGTAATGTCGACGCCGAGTTTCGCGAACAGCATCGAGAGTTCCATCCCGATGTAGCCCGCGCCGACGACGACGAGGCTCTCCGGGAGCTCGTCAAGTTCGAGCGCACCCTTGGCGTCGAGCACTCCGGAGTTGTCGAACTCGAACCCCGGCAGTTCGATTGGGCGGCTCCCCGTGGCCAACACGGCGTGCTCGAAGGTGAGTCGGTCCGACCCACCGTCCGACTGCTCAATGTGAACCGTGTGTTCGTCCGCGAACGTCACGCGTCCTTCCACGAACGAGACACGATTGGCTTTACAGAGCTTCTCCACGCTCCGGTTCATATTTCGAACGACGTCGTCTTTCCACTCGACCATCTGCTGGAAGTCGACGTCGATCTCGGCCGTGATCCCCATTGCCGACCCATTTCGGGCCTCGTGGACGACGTTTGCCGCAGATATCAGCGCCTTCGAGGGGATACAGCCGCGGTTGAGACAGGTCCCGCCCAGGGCGTCCATCTCGACGAGCGTCACGTCGAGGTCGTACTGCGCCGCTCGGATAGCGGTGACGTACCCCGCTGGACCGCCGCCAACGACGAGGACTTCCGTATCGAAGTTGTCACTCATCGGTTCCCTCCACATCCTGCCACGAGAGCCGCGGGTTCCGTGCAGCACTCGTCTGGTCGATGCGCGCCGCAGCAGTCTTCGTCGGTGCGTCGGCAAGTTCGTCGGACGTCTTTTGATTCGTCGCGGTGAACGCCGCTGCCAACACGTCGAGTTGCTCCTTACTCAACGCCTCGGTGGGCTCGGTCATCAGCGCCTCGTCGACAATCTCCGGCCACTTCGTCGTCGGCGGGTGGACGCCCTCGTCGAGCATTCCCTTGGCGAACTCAGCAGCGTCGACGTCGCCGGCGCTGGCGACGAACTCGTGGTGGAACGGCCCGTACGGGATGTCCAAATCGGTCTGGGAAGCCAGATAGTTCGCGTTCAGGACGGCCATCGCCGAGGTGTCTTTCAGGCCGCCGTCGCCGAGCCGAGAGATGTACGCGTAGGTCTTCAACAGCACCAGCCAGTTGCCGTAGAAGCCGTGGACCTTCCCGATGCTCTCGGCGGGCTCGTAGAACTCGAACGATCCGTCGTCGGTCTCACGGACGTGTGGATCGGGGAGGAACTCCGTGAGTTCGTCGACGACGCCGATCGGACCGGCTCCCGGGCCACCGCCGCCGTGCGGCGACGCGAACGTCTTGTGGACGTTGTAGTGCATAATGTCGAAGCCCATATCGCCGGGGCGGGCTCGACCGAGCAGCGCGTTGAGGTTCGCGCCGTCGTAGTAGAGCAGTCCGCCCGCGTCGTGGACGATGTCAGCGATATCGGCGATGTCGCGTTCGAAGAGCCCGAGCGTGTTCGGGTTCGTCAGCATCAGTGCGGCCGTCGAATCACCAACTGCCTCTTCGAGCGCGTCAACGGGGACTCGTCCGTCCTCGTCGCTCGGAAGTTCCACGACGTCATAGCCGGCCATCGCCGCGCTCGCGAAGTTTGTGCCGTGGGCCGACGCGGGCACGATCACTTCGCGGCGCTGGTCGTCTTCGTCGTTCGATTGGTGGTAGGCGCGGGCCACGAGAAGGCCAGTGAACTCGCCTGCCGCTCCAGCGGGCGGTTGGAGGGTGGCGGTCTCCATTCCGCCGATCTCCGCGAGATACTCCTGGAGTCCGTGGAGGATCCCGAGGGTCCCCTGGGCGTACTCGTCGGGACGGTCGGGGTGGATCGCACCGTCCTCCAGCGCGGCGACGTCCTCGATGAACTTCGGGTTGTACTTCATCGTACAACTCCCCAGCGGGTAGGGGCCGTGTTCGACGGA
Organism: Halobellus sp. H-GB7; assembly: GCF_030848585.1. Lineage (NCBI taxonomy): Archaea > Methanobacteriati > Methanobacteriota > Halobacteria > Halobacteriales > Haloferacaceae > Halobellus > Halobellus sp. H-GB7. Next base: position 5,679 of record NZ_JAVDDW010000011.1, read on the forward strand.
GTAGTTCATCTGTGAGAGCCGCGTGTAGTGGCTCGCGACCTCGGGTTCGGCCGGTTCCGGGAGCGTCAGTTCGTCGCGCACCAACTCGTCCGGGAGGTCGACGTCGTCGTAGGTGACCGTCTGCGTGCGCTTTTCGGACAGGAGCGGTTCGTTGACCGGTTCGCCGCTGTCGGTTTCGCGCGTCCACGTGGCTTGTTGGTAGTTCATTCGAGTACCTCCTGGACGGCCGCGACAAGGCCATCCACTTCGTTGCTGTTGGTTTCGGTCACGCAGATCTGGACCTCGAACTCCCCGACTTCGTGGACGAGGAACCCACGATCCGCCAGTTCTGAGGCAACCTCGGCTGCGGGACGCTCCGTGCGCGCGACGAACTCACGGAAGTGATGCCGATCGTCCACTGGAGCTGTGACGCCCTCAACGGCGTCGAGTCGAGCAGCGGCCTCAGACGCCGTCGCCACGCAGTCCTCGGCGAGCGCCGCCAGCCCCGAGGCACCGAGCGTCGCAATGTGGATCGCTGTTCGGAGCGCGACCCACGCCTGGTTCGTACAGATGTTCGACGTGGCTCGCTCCTTCCGGATGTGTTGTTCTCGGGTCTGGAGGGTCAGGGTGTACGCACGCCTACCCTCGGCTGTCTCACTCGTTCCCACGAGTCGCCCAGGGACCTGCCGCAGATACCCTTCTTTGACGGCGAACAGACCGAGTCCCATCCCGTGGCTGGCCGAGAGGCCAAGGACGCTCGCGTCGCCGATGACGATGTCAGCGCCCACGGCGGCCGGCTCTTTCAGAAGCGCGAGCGCGACAGGGTCAGATCCCAGGCAGAACGCCGCCTCGTGGTTGTCTGCGAGGGTAGCGACCGCCGACAGTCGCTCCTCGATCGCCCCGCGGGCCGTCGGAGATTCGGCGTACACCATCACGACGTCCTCGTCGATCAACTCCGAAAGCGCGTCGACGTCGGTGTTCCCCTCAGCAAGGGGGTACGTCTCTACCGTCAGCTCCGCGCCGTCAGCGTAGTTTTCCAACACGCTGTGTCGCTCCGAGCGGATCGTCTCGGGGACGAGGACGCGCGATCCGCTGGTCTCTCGGACGCGTGCGGCAAGCAGCGCTGCCTCACCGAGTGCGGTCGCGGCGTCGTACATCGAACAGTTGGCGACGTCGAGCCCAGTCAGTTCGACGATCATCGACTGAAACTCGAAGAGCGCCTGGAGGAACCCCTGCGACGTCTCCGGTTGGTACTGCGTGTAGGAGGTCAGAAACTCAGAGCGCAGCGAGAGGTAGTCGACGACCGATGGCACGTAGTGGTCGTAGTGACCGCGACCGAGGAACTCCGTCCGATCGGCATTCTGCCCGAGGAGCTCTTCGATTTCGGTCACGACCTCGTACTCGGATTTCGATTCGATGTCGAAGTCCCCGTGGAACGCGACTGCCTCCGGGACGTCGAACAGCTCTTCGACGCTGTCGGCGCCGATCGCCGAGAGCATCGCATCCACTTCCTGTGGCGTCTGGGGCGCGAAGGGGCTCGATTCGTCCAGTTCGTGTGACCGGTCCGTGCCGTCGTGCTGTATGCGTTGCATTGTCGTTATTCGATCTGCTCGCGGTAGTCGCCTGCGTCGAGTGCGTCGTCGGGTACCTGTCCGTCGATCTCGAAGAGCCAGCCGTCGCCGTACGGGTCGGTGTTGAGCAGTTCCGGCTGATCGAGAATCGCCTCGTTCGTCGCGGTCACCGTCCCCGAAACCGGAGTGTAGATGTCCGAGACCGCCTTGATGCTCTCGACGACGGCACAGGCTGCTCCGCTCTCCAAGGAGTCACCTTCGGCCGGGAGTTCGACGAACACGACGTCGCCGAGCTCGTCCTGTGCGAAGTCGGTGATCCCGATTCGAAGGGTGTCCTCGCGGTCGTCGATCCACTCGTGTGAGTCGGTGTACAGTACGTCGGCCGGTGTCTCGTGCGTCATCGGTGCTGGGGTTCCTGTAATGCGTCGTTCGTCATCGTCTCTGTGTCGAGCGTTCGGTTCGGATTATTCGCCACACGATTCGAGGAAGGGCGTCTCTACGACCGTCGCCTCGACGGACCGATCGCGTATCGATACGGTGAGTTCGGTGCCGGGCGAGGCAAGACTGGAGTCGACGTATCCAAGCGCGATCGGGATCCCGAGCGAGGGACTCATCGTCCCGCTCGTCACCCGTCCGACGGAGTCGCCATCGGAGCGGATCTCGTAGCCGTGACGAGCGATCGCCCGGTCCTCGATGCGCAGTCCGACGATCTGTTCGTCGGTCTCGTCTCGGGCCTGTTCTACGGCCGACCGACCGACGAAGTCCCCGCTATCGAGGTCGACGACGAATCCGATGCCAGCCTCGTAAGGGGTATGCGGCTCGTCCTCGGGGTCGAAGTCCTGTCCGGAGAGTAGCAGTCCGGCTTCCAGACGAAGGGTGTCTCTGGCGCCGAGCCCACATCGCTGGACGTCGTCGAACAGAGTGTCGATCGCTGTCGCATCGTCACCGGGGAACAGGATCTCGACACCGTCTTCACCGGTGTATCCGGTCCGGGCGACGAGGCACTCGACGTCACCAATCGAGGTCTCCGTTACGGTGAACGGCTGCAACTCCTCGACTGAGTCGTCCGCTTCCGCCTCGACACGAGCCACCGCTTCGGGACCCTGCACCGCGATCATTCCTGTCTCGGCGGTCCGGTTCTCGACCGTCACGTCGAGGTCCCAGCGGTCGGCGTGCTCGCGCAGCCGACCGTACAGAGGCTCGTCGTGGCCGGCGTTCGGTACGACGACGTATTCACTCTTGCTCGGGTGATCGTACACGACGATGTCGTCGAGTATGATGCCGTCGGACAGGAGGAAACACGAGTACTGTGCCGCGCCCGGTTCGAGGCTCCGAATGTCACTCGGGACGAGTCGGTGTAACAGCGTCTCCGCGTCGGGCTCGTCGACGACTAGCTGTCCCATATGGCTCACGTCGAACAGTCCGACACCGTCTCGAACGGCTCGATGCTCCTCCCGGATCGAGTCGAACGAGACCGGCATCTCCCACCCACCGAAGTCGGTGAAGTCAGCGCCAGCCTGACAGTGGGAGTCGTACAGCGGTGTTTGGTTGGATGACACAACATACACTACACAACTGCAAGTATTTATGCGTTTTTTACTTAGATAACCACGTATTTGTTGTATTTTGGCCCGATATATTTCGCGACACGTGAATGTCTGGGGTCGGTCGAGGTGATGATCGAATCCCGATATCACTCGTCACAGATTTGTCTACTTGATGGCTCGAACCCGTGTTAACGGCCGTATGGTAGTGTCTCAGCGGAGGAGGAATAGACCAGAGTCGAGCCATCGTTGGGCTATCTCGTGGTGCTTCCGGGACGGCCTTCGCTTCTGCGGGACAGTAGTATTGGACACTTCGAGTATACTACCGCGAGAGGTTGTTGGATTTGAGATTTATTCGACGGTTGGTGGCTAAAACAAAGCCTGAGATGACGACAACGATTCTGCCCCTCGGGAGCCACGCTCCGGTGAGCCCAGCAAATTCGGATTTCGTGAATATTTATAAACTCTCTCGATAACAGTCGAGCGTGCCAAGAAATGGACGCGAACTAACCACGACCGCCACCTCGCTCCGCATCGTCGACGTGATCAGTCGGCTGGAGGGAGCCCAGATGAGCGAGATCGCTGCGGAACTGGAACTGGCCAACAGCACCGTCCACGCTCATCTGACGACGCTTCGCAACCACGAACTCGTCGTGAAGGAGGGCAACGAATTCCACCTCGGAATCAAGCTCTTTCACCTCGGCGAGCAGGCGCGGCACAGAAAGCCCGAGTACGAGATCGTGCGACAGCACGCTCACAGACTGAGCAACCGCCTCAACGAGGAAGTCGCGTTCGCCATCACCGAGCACGGCCGGTCAGTCATCATTTTCGACGAGAACAACGACCCCACGAAAGAGGGGTTCCAGGTGGGACGGTACTTCCATATGCACAACTCCGCGAGCGGGAAGGCGATGCTCGCAGAGTGGTCCCGCGAGCGCGTCGAGGAGGTGCTCGATCGGTGGGGACTCCCCAAGGAGACAGAGAACACGATACAGAGCAGGACCGAACTCTACGAGGAGCTAGAGCGGACTCGCGAACGGGGTTATTCGCTCAACGACCAGGAGGCGCTCGAGGGGTTGATGGCCGTCGGGATGGCCATCACGAACCCGGACGGGAGCGTGCTGGGCTCTCTCGACGTGTCGGGACCGCCGTATCGACTCTCCGAAGAACAGATCGCCTCGGAGTTGCGGGAGACCGTGACCCAGATCGAACGCGAAATCGCGTCTCGGTGAACGATTCTGCCCTGTCCGTCTCCGTCGAGCACTTCGCGGGATCGGCGCCTCCTGACTCCGCGCCACGCAGAGTTGAGTCGTATTAACGCCCGTCGAGTCCCGCCAGAAAGTCGCTGAGCCACTGGGCGGTCGGAAGTTCCCATCCACGGTTGGCCGCGATCGATCGCGTCCCGAGGGTGACTGCAGCACACAGATCCTCGTATCCGGGGTGATGGTATCATTTTCGTTGACCTCATTGATCAAAATGCGTTCGTTTTATTCATTTTGTTCGTTCCGTTCGTTTTATTCATTGACCAGTATGAGTTCAACGAGCGTGTTTGCAAATGGACCGCAGTGCTGGAGGTGGATGCCTACAGCTCGAGGGAGCTGAAAAATCAACAGACAGAGAACGAAAAAACCAGCCCTGACCCTCACTCCAGATCTCGGTCCCCACTGCTGAGGAACTCTTTGACAACCTTCTCTTCCGCACGGTGGAGCTTCTCGCTCGTCGTCGACTTCGCGAGGCCCACAGCGTCGGCCAGTTCGGTGAGTGTACAGGTCCGCGGCGTGTCGTAATAGCCCCGCTCGATTGCTGTCCCGAGGAGATCATACTGTGCCTCGGTCAGGAGCGATTGGGTGTCAATCGACCGTGTGATCGACAGTAACTCGAACGGAATACCGAACTGGTCGAGTAGCGTGCCGAGTTCCGAAAGCTTCTCTCGGGAGGCCGTCAGTTCGAGCGTCACCTCCCCGTCGACGATGGTGATCGGAAGCTCCAGCGGCACTCCCGCTTCGCTCAGTGAGCGAATCAAGAGCGGTTCCGTCGTCTCGAATTGCACGAGTGCGCGATCGGCCTGCGCTTCGAGAACTGTCACCGAAACGACGGAGTCGTATCCGTCGATCGTGGTCACTATCGGTTCGATGTCGTCGGCGGTAATCTCGACGAGTCCGACTCCGGTCTCCCCGGCGGGCATCGCAGCGAGCACCGTGAACTCGGCATCGGGGTACTGCTTCGAGAGCGTCGAGACCCACACCTGTTCGGGGAGTTCCAGACAGAGCGTCGCTCGGGGCATCGTCGATGTATCTGTGTTGGAGTGGAGGTGGAAAAATACGCACGAATATGTTCGTCTTCACATCGGGTCGAAACCAGCGAGCACCTCCTGTGACGGAAGCTGAGGTTTTCGCCTCGAACTTGAGAAAACGTCGCTATGCCCCGGGGATCCCGAACGCCCCGACGCCGAGTCGGAGAACCGAGTTCACGAGCAGGAGGATGATCAGAGCCGCAAGCCAAGCCACGACGCCGATCATAGCGGCTTTGACCCAACCACCCGGGTACCGCCAGTTGATGACTCCGATCCACACGACCAGCGCGATGAGCGGACCGATGAGCGGGATCCAGGCAGTGAGCGCCCATCCGATCGCACCGAGCACTGCTGTGATGACTGCGTGTCCGTAGTCGTCGACATCAACTACAACCCGAGCGCTAACATAAATCGCCAGCCCGCCGATGAGCAAGGCGATGACAAACGCGACGATGGAACCGACGAAGGGGACGGCCATACTGTACTATCAGTAGACAATGAAATAACAGTATGGGGACCAACCAGAACACCACCTTGCAAGTGTTCCATACGACTTGCCCACGAATGTCAAGAACACCACTCTGCAAGTGTTCTGCGAGGGTGGCTCTCGACATTGGGAACCACCATACCGTGGTATCTCACGCGGTATGGGAGCAGATCTCAACGACACCACCCTGCAAGTGTTCTGCCCTGTCCGTTCCCGAGCTACAATTTCTGGAGGCTCTGTGGAAAAATAAGCCGCTTCGGTGGAGTCGTGGACTATAGTAGCGCTTGCAACTGATTGCACATCCGATCGCACGCCGTCGTGCAGTCGAGTGAGCGAAGACTTGCAAACGCAACTATAGATTTATCGTGGTTTGGAGAGCGACAGCGGACACTCAAGCGTGCGATGAAGCTCTGTATTCAATTGAGTGACTTCCGCTGCGAACCCGCGAAAGGAATAAGTGTTATCATTCTACACGTTAATTGTTATCATATAATAACGGAGGTGGCCCCTATCACAAACTACGGATTCGTAATCGATAACCGGAAGTGCATCGGCTGTCACGCCTGCACAGTCGCCTGCAAGGGCGAACACGACGACCCCATCGGCGTGAACAAGACGTGGGTAAAGTACATCGAGAAAGGGGAGTTCCCCAACACGAACCGGAACTTCTCTGTGATGCGGTGTAACCACTGCGACGACTCCCCCTGTACGGACGTCTGCCCGGTCACGGCCCTCTGGGAGCGCGAAGACGGCATCGTGGATTTCGACCCAGAGCGTTGCATCGGCTGCAAAGCCTGTATGCAGGGCTGTCCTTACGACGCGCTCTACATCGACCCGAACACCGAGACTGCCGCAAAGTGCAACTACTGCTCGCACCGGGTGGACTCGGGCCGGGAACCAGCGTGCGTGACTGTCTGTCCCGAAGACGCCATCCTCGCCGGCGATCTGGAGAATGCCGACACCGAGATCAGCCGCACCATCTCTCGGGAGGAGATCCAGGCTCGCAAACCCGAGAAGGGAACGGAGCCGAAGCTGTTCTACGTCGACGGCGACGAAGGCAGCACTACGCCAGGCACGACCGCGCGCGAGGAACACTATATGTGGAGCGACGCCCCACACCAAGTGGAGACGGAGGGCGCAGAAGTTCCGGACTTCGACCTCCAGAAGGCCGCCGAGTCGTTGGCCGAGTCCGATGTCGCCCTCGGGGATGGCGACGAGTCGGAGGCCCGGGCCGATGGCGGGGACCCCGACTGCGGCTGTGATTCCTGTGCCTGCGGCCAGGGCGAGGAGTCGGAGTCGGCTGCCGGCGCGGACCCGCTGTCCGACGGCGGCTACGGGACGGCGGCCGCGGCGACGTCGAACGACGACGAATCGAAGGGCCGCACCGAGCGGGCCTACGAGCTCCTGCACGAAGAGGCCAGGCGCGTCTACGACGTCGGCGAGAGCCACTATCAGTCGTGGGGCTGGGAGGTGTATTCGTACACGTGGACGAAGGGAATCTCCGCTGGGACGCTCCTACTATCGGCGCTGTTTATGCTGCTTGGCGTGGTCGACCCCGACCCGATTACCTTCGCCGCGAGCGCCTTGGTCAGCAGCCTATTCCTGGCTGCGACGGGCGTCCTGCTCATCCTGGACCTCGAACAGCCAACCCGGTTCCACTGGGTGCTGCTGCGGCCGAACTGGAACTCCTGGCTCGTGAAAGGAGCCTACATCATCACGGTAGCCGGCGCGTACCTCGGGCTTGCCGTCGTGGGGGGCTTCCTTGGCGTCGACGCCGTCGTCCATCCCGTCTCGCTGGGAGTCGGCGCTGTCCTCGGCGCAGCGACCGCCGTCTACACGGCGTTCCTGTTCAGCCAGTCGAAGGGGCGAGACCTCTGGCAGAGCCCCGCGATGCCGCTACATATGTTCGCCCAGTCGATCGTCGCCGGCGGCGGGACGCTGGTCATCCTCGGTGTCGTGGGCGTGCCCGGCTTCGGTGAGATGGTCGGGCCGTCCGCGCTGGCACTCGGCGCTGGGTTGGTCCTGCACGCTGTCCTCGTCGCCTCCGAGATATTCACGCCGCACCAGACCGAGGACGCCGAGGAGGCTGCCGCCCGGATCACCCGAGGCCGGTTCCGGACAGCGTTCTGGGCCGGCGGTGTCGTCGTCGGCATCGTCCTGCCGCTGGCGGCGCTTGCCGTCGGGTCACCTGCCCTCGCGGCGGCCGCCGGCGCACTCGCGCTGACCGGCCTGTTCGCCTTCGAGTACTGCTGGATAACTGCCCCGCAGACCATTTCACTCGCCTAATCATGGGACACGAATTCGATCCGAGCCGTATCGAGAAGTTCGCAGAGCGGCTCGGCGTGATTTCGAACCGAACCGAAGAGACGAAGAAACAGCGACAGCGCCGGGGCGTCGACGGCGTGGACCGCATCGCGCCCGAAGGCCAACTTGGCTCGTATCCCGACCCCGAACAGTGGCACGACTGGGTCGAGTACGAGTCCGAAGGCCTCCCGAAGGAGTACTCCGTCGTCCCCACCGCCTGCTTCAACTGCGAGGCTGGATGTGGGTTGCTCACGTACATCGACAAGGAGACGGGCGAGATACGCAAGATCGAGGGCAACCCCGAGCATCCCGGGAGCCGGGGCCGGAACTGTGCGAAGGGGCCAGCCACCATCAACCAGGTCAAGGACCCCCAACGAATCCTGTATCCGCTCAAGCGCGACGGGCCCCGAGGCAGCGGACAGTGGACCCGTGTCTCCTGGGACGAGGCGCTTGACGACATCGCCAGCGAGATGCGCCAGACCATCGAGGACGGCCGCGAGAACGAGATCACCTACCACGTCGGGCGTCCCGGCCACGAAGGGTTTATGGACCGCGTGATCAACGCGTGGGGACTGGACGGCCACAACTCCCACACGAACATCTGTTCAGCGGGCGCCCGAGCGGGCTACGCCTTCTGGCAAAAGTACGACCGCCCCAGCGCGGACTTTGCGAACGCCGAGTTCATCCTCTTGCTGTCGGCCCACCTGGAGTCAGGCCACTACTTCAATCCTCACGCCCAACGCATCATCGAGGGCGTGATGGAGGGTGGCCAGCTAGCCGTCCTCGACCCACGACTCTCGAACACGGCCGCAATGTCGGACTTCTGGCTCCCCACACAGCCAGGGAGCGAGGCGGCCGTCCTGCTGGCGATGGCCAACGTCATTCTCGAGGAGGGGCTCTACGACGAACAGTTCCTCCGGAGATGGGTCAACTGGCAGCAGTTCCTCGACGAGGCACATCCCCACCGAGAGCGGACGTTCGAGACGTATCTCGACGTACTCCAAGAGACGTACGCAGACTTCACGCCCGCCTACGCCGAGGCCGAAAGCGGCGTCGATGCCGATATGATCGCGAAGGTGGGCCGGAAGATCGGGACCGCTGGCTCTCGGTTCGCCAGTCACATCTGGCGGTCCGCGGCGTCGGGTAACGAGGGCGGCTGGCAGGTCTCACGAACGCTGCACTTCCTCTCGGTGCTCACCGGCAGCGTCGGTACGAAAGGTGGCACCGCCCCCAACGCCTGGCACAAGTTCGAGCCCGAGATGCCCAACGAACCGCCCCGCCAGCAGACCTGGGACGAGATGCAACTCCCGCCGGAGTGGCCGTTCGCTCACTACGAGATGAGCCAGTTACTCCCGTACTTCCTCAAGGAGGGGCGCGGAGAGCTGTCGGTGTACTTCACCCGCGTGTTCAACCCCGTCTACACCTATCCGGACGGCTTCTCCTGGATAGAGGCACTGTCCGACGAGGATAAGGTCGGGATGCACGTCGCGCTCACGCCGACGTGGAACGAGACGGCGTATTTCGCCGACTACGTGTTGCCGATGGGCCACAGCCCCGAGCGCCACGACATCCAGAGCCAGGAGACTCACGCCGCGACGTGGGTCACGTACCGCCAGCCGGTCCAGCGGGAGTACGCAGAGCGCGAGGGCGAGGACGTAGACCGCACCTACGAGGCCAACCCCGGCGAGGTCTGGGAGGAAGACGAGTTCTGGATGGACCTCTCCTGGCGAGTCGACGAAGACGGCGATCTCGGCATTCGCGAATACTTCGAGTCGCCGTACCGCGATGATGAGGGCGAGGAATCGGCCGGCGGCGGCGCGGCTGACGAGCGTGAGGGGACGGTCAACGACGGCGCGACTGACGAGCGCGAGGGATCGGTCAACCACGACGCTTCTGACGAGCGCGAGACGGGCGTGGATACCGCCGACGCCCCACAGATGACCGTCGATGAGTACTACCGCTATATTTTCGAGCACGAGGACAATCTCGTCGAGGTGGCCGAAGAGAAGGGGATGGAGCCGCTTGAGTATATGAAACACCACGGCGCGTTCGAGGCCAGCCAGAACGAGTACGAGCTCCACGAGGAGCCGGTCGATCCGGCCCTGTTGGAGCACGAAGCCGTGTTTGTCGACGAGTACGACACCATCCACCGGGTGCTGTCCGCTGACGCCGATGTCGGCGCCGCGGATACAAAGGCACTCGACTACGACGGCGACGCCTTCGAATCCCGCGTCTACGAGCACGACCGGGTCGCGCTGGGCGATCTCGAAGACGTCGAAACGACGGTCGAGGGCGTCCTCGTCGACGGCGAACCCAAGCGCGGGTTCCCCTCACCGACAGGCAAACAGCAGTTCTACTCGAAGACCCTCGCCGACTGGGGCTGGGACGACGACGAGTACACCATCCCCCACTATCTCAAAAGCCACGTCCATCCCGAGAACATCGACTACGAGGCCGGCGAGATGGTGCTGGTGCCGACGTTCCGGCTACCGACCCAGATACACTCCCGGTCGTCGAACTCGAAGTGGCTGGAGGAGATCTCCCACAACAACCCCGTGTGGCTCCACAGCAAGGACGCAGAGCGCTTGGGTGTCGAAACGGGCGATCTCGTTCGAGTGGAGACCGACATCGGCTACTACGTGAACGAGGTGTGGGTGACCGAGTCCATCAAACCCGGCATCGCCGCGATGAGCCACCATATGGGGCAGTGGAAGATCGACCGTGACGGCGACGGTGACGCCGACGGCGACTACGACGAGGGCGGCGATCCTTATGGAAAAGTCACCGTCGACCTACAGGACGGCGACAGCACGTGGGGGATGCGCCAGCAATCGGGCATCGGGCCGTTCGACAGTGATGACCCAGACTCCGCTCGGGTCTGGTGGACCGACGGGGGCGTCCCACAGAACCTCACGCACGCTCCACATCCCGACCCCATCTCGGGGATGCACTGCTGGCATCAGAAGGTCCGCGTCCGGCCCGCGACCGAGGACGACTACTACGGCGACGTCTACGTCGACACCGAGCGGTCGATGGAAATCTACCGCGAGTGGGTCGAAAAGACCAGCCCGGCACCGGGCCCCGATGGGATGCGCCGCCCGAAGTGGCTCAAGCGACCCATCGCGCCCCCGACCGAGCCTGGCGAGGACGACGCCTGGTCGATGGACGGCCCAGTCGGCCGTGAGAACCGCTGGGACGCCGAGAATATCGGCCCGAAGCGCGATGAGTGAGCCGGATCCGGGCCGTATTTCGGCGCTAACTCGAAATTCGGCGGGATCGGAGGGGCGCGAACGATGACGTCCGATGACTCTCCGACCGACCGTGCAGCAGCCGTCCGCGACGCCATTGCGTCGGAGGGCGTCGGCGAATCCGAGCTCCACGCCGACCTCGTCGATATCGATGGCGTCGGTGACATCGTCGTACGAGACGGCGTAGCCTCAGTTGAGATCTCACTCCCAGTACCGAGCGAACGACTCCGAGAGCACCTCGCTAGCGGCATCGCCGACGCAGCGGCCGGGGTCGAAGACGTCGACTCCGTCGAGGTCGGGTTCCGGGGGGAACCCGTTGACCCCGGCGAGCACATCGAAATGGTGCCGGACGTGAAGAACGTCGTCGCCGTCGCCTCCGGCAAGGGTGGCGTCGGCAAGAGCACTGTCGCGGCGAACGTCGCAATCGCGCTGGCCGACGCCGGCGCCTCCGTCGGCCTGATCGACGCCGACGTCTACGGCCCGAACGCGCCAGCATTGTTCGGCCTCAGTGAGCGGACGCCCGACACGACAACAGCTGACGAGATGGTCCCGCGAGAGGCCCACGGCGTCCGCGTGATGAGTATGGGATTCCTCGCCGACGAGGACGATCCGGTCATCTGGCGGGGACCGCTGGTCGACGAGTTCATCAAGCAACTGTTCGGCGACGTCCACTGGGGCGAACTGGACTACCTCATCGTCGATATGCCACCGGGAACCGGGGACGTGCAACTGTCGCTCGTCCAGCACTTGCCCGTGGCGGGTGCGATCATCGTAACGACGCCCCAGGAGGTTGCAGTCGACGACGCCGGTCGCGGCCTCGTCGGATTCGCCCGCTACGACGTCCCCGTGCTCGGAGTTATCGAGAATATGGCCGGCTTCGAATGCCCCGATTGCGACGAGGTCCACGACATCTTCGGGACCGGTGGCGGTGACTTCCTCGCCGAAGAGTACGGGGTGCCAGTCCTCGGCCGCATACCTCTCGACCCCGCTGTCGGGACCCTCGCACCCGACGAGGACGAGAGCGAAACAGTCACCGCACCTGGCATCGACCTGCCGCTGATCGGGCGGCTCCAGTTACCTCGCACGCGTGGGGAGCGCGAACAGACTGGGTCCCTGCCCCCGATGGCGCTGCGCGAGAACGGGGGCGAAGCCCGCGAGCGGCTCAGGGCTGCCGCCACGCGCGCCGCAGCGCGACTGAACCAGGCTGCCGTCCAGTTCGACCACTGACTGCTCCCGATCGCCTCGCCTCGTCATCGGGTTCCGACAGCAGTTGGTTTGGGAACGTCGACAGGGTGCTCGCATCACGAGGCCCGTCCACAGACACACCACCCTGCAAGTGTTCCAGTCGGTCTGTCGACGAGGCGCAGACACACCACCCTGCAAGTGTTCTAAACGGTCTGTCGATGAGGAGCTGACACACCACCCTGCAAGTGTTCTAAACGATTCGTCGACGAGGTGCAGACACACCACCCTGCAAGTGTTCTAACGGCCCATCGACGAAACACAGACACACCACCCTGCAAGTGTTCCAGACGATTCGTCGACGAGACACAGACACACCACTCGGCAAGTGTTCTAAACGGTCTGTCGACGAGACGCAGACACATTACCAGCAAGTGTTCCAGACGATCCATCGACGAGACACAGACACACCACCCTGCAAGTGTTCGGTGTGATTGATGAGGGCCGGGGGAGGTAACGGGGTCCTGGAGGAGGCTGTACGAGACTGGACGAAAATGGACAGAGAGCTTCGCGCACCTTGTGTTGGGGGCCTCTGCGTTGAATTAGGTGAAGTGCCAGATCTGCTGTTGGGTCTCGTCGTCGGGATTAGGGGCCTCGAAAGATGTTGCCTCGTCTTCTTTGTAGTGTTCCAAGATATTCCACACGTTGTTCGGAAGCGCTTCCTGATAGTCGGATTTTACGACAGCGTTGATGATGTCGACAGGGTCGTCGGTTACCTCGTAGATGAATCGCCGACCGCCACGGCGTCCCTGATTGTGATCTTCAGACCTGACGAATCCCTGCATCGAAAGCTGATCGAGGTATTCGTAGAGTTTCCGCTCGGAGCGCGGGTCGCTGCCCACAGCCTCGGCAATCGACGAGTACAGCGTGTAGATCCGCTTCGTGCGAGCCTCGTGTTCGGGTTCGATGATCGCGAGCGTCGTCGCAATGTATGCGAGTGCCTGCTGTCGAGTGAGGTCGTTGTCGAACGAGTCGAGAATCTCGTCCGTCTCGATCGTTTCGGTAGCCCGGCGAGTGTGGTCCTCAGTGACCGACGATTTTCCGTCCATCCGCGCGTATTCGCCGGCTTTTTCGAGGATCTTGAGCCCCTGGCGAACGTCACCCCGCTCTTGGGCGGTGAATGCCGCAGCGAGTGGGATCACGTCGTCGCTCAAGACGCCATCGCGGAAAGAGAGGTCGGCATAATACCCGAGAATGTCACGGAGTTCGTTGGCATCGTACGGTCCGAACTTGATCTCCCGCTCACCGAGCGTGCTTTTGACCTTGGGCTCCAGCGAGTCGACGAACTTCAGGTCGTTCGAGATACCGATGAGGCCGATACACGCCTCGTCGATCGCGGCGTTCTCACTCGCCTCTGCACGTGGGAGGTCGTAGAGGAAGTCGTTGCGGGCGTCCGGCGGTATGTTGTCGATCTCGTCGAGGATGATGAGGACGTTCCCGCCTACGTCTTCGATTTCTTCGTACAGGAACTCGAAGACAGTGTCCGTGCTATATCCACTCTTCGGGAGTTGATTGTCGGGATTCCGGAACTCGTTTACGAGTCGGCTGACGAGCCGGTAGGACGATTTGTAGTTCCGGCAGTTGACAGGGCCGAGGATGTCGAGGTCGACGTTCTGCTCGTCTGCTTTCTCGAGTAACATATCCCGGACCCACTTGGTCACCGCAGTCTTGCCCACTCCCGTTGGCCCATACACGAAGACGTTGTTCGGTTCGTGGCCGACCACGACGTCTTGGAGGGCGTTCACATAGAGGTCGATTTCTTCATCTCGGTGGAAGATCGTCTCGGGGTCGAAGCTGTCCTTCTTGAGCGGTTGCTTGGCCGCGAAAATCTCGTCCCGCCCATCGAACGGATTCTCGTCCGTCTGTACCATCTTACTCCCAGTTTTTAGCGTCTGTCGTTATAAAACCCAGCACCAGGCTGCAAGTGTTTCAAGTGTTTTGCGTCTCTCGGTTTTTTCGGACCCACACACACCACCCTGCAAGTGTTCTTAGATTTCGCGTGTGAGGGGCAGTTCCTCGTCATTCCCAACGTGGAGTGGCCTTTCCGCTAGCTAGAGTTACTGCCTACTGCTGCTACAACTGACTAGAATATCCCGTTATAATATAATATAAATCTTTTTGAAAAAGTAAATAATGGAATGGTAGCTAGAGAAAGAAAACGTAGAAGCGTCTATATCAGTATAATATGAATATAGACAACTAGTGACCATTTTATTTATATGCTACTGGTCTCTGTCCATATTATCGGGTATCTCATTGCCGACGCTCAGAACACTTGCAGGGTGGTGTGTGTGTAGGTACTAGGGATCCCGTGTGAACGATCTCGAAATATTTGATCAATCGGCTTTTCGAGGCCTGTAACTGATTGTGATAGCCTCAGCGGAGTTCAGGGAGTTGGGATTGGTACTGCCTCTAGGAGCTGTGGAACACCTCTCTGCAAGTGTTCTTTTGGAATCGAGCGAACCAACACGGTTTGAGTCCCGAGTACCCCGATCCTCCACAACTGCAGAACACTTGCAAGGTGGTGTCTGAGGGATCATTGTGGGTTGGCTCCGACACCTCTGCCGTTTCGATGCTAAAAATACCTCTCTAGCGCTAGCAAAGGAACCGTAGAAAAGCGACGGGTGTTATGTGGTGTGTCGCGAGTTGGAGCCGTACTCTGCTACCCTGAACGAGTGAGACGTAGCACACGAGCGATGTAGATCTGCTTCCAGAGGGCCCACCCGCCGACAGCGATAGTTGCCAATCCAAACAGCGTCAGACCGACCGCCCCCCAATGCATCTTCGTGAGCGCACACGACAACGTTTCGTCCGCACACGCCCCAAACAATTCCTGTCTGACGGCACCAAAATAAGTAATCCACACGCCGGCGAATCCGGCGCTGGCACCGGCTACTGCCTTCAAAACGAGTTCTGCGACAGTCGGTGGGTTGGCACGTATCGCGTGCTGGACTGTTCTCCGAGGTCCGGTTCGATGGGAAGCGATCGTCGCGATAACCAAAAATATCGCCGCAGGAACGAACAGCAGTCCGGCCGACCACATTCCGAAAACCGTGAACCCGAGTAACAAGAGTGAGGCCATCCAAGCGATCGGAGTATGATTCGTCCATACTCCGAACATTCCAAGGAGACTGAAAAGGACGGCAAGCAGCACGATCCCGCTGAAGAATACATCCCTGAACGGATGTGGACTCCAGAGCCATCCCGCAGCGACACTAGCGGCGAAGACCGATAGCGCGCCGAAGAACCGGCTGACAGGCTCAAGCTTAGCGTGGTGGAGGGCGAGAACCATATCGGAACTTCACTGCGGTCGAACTTAATTCCTCACAATAAAATAACATTCTTGCGCGATGTCGTTCAGCGCAGACGACCTCACTCGTCCACGTCGTCCCGGGCGTGAATCTTGGCCTGTTCGCGAGCACTGGGATTGACCGACTCTTTGAACGGGACCTTCGCCAGCGTCGCATAGACAGGTTCGCCGGGCTCCGCTGCGTACTCGTCCGGGAGGTGTACCTCGAACTCCAGGTCGAGATCTGCGTCGTATATCGAGTCGTCGAGCGGGACGTCGGTCGCGGCCTGTAGTTTCTCTGCTGGCACGAATCCGAGGCCGAGGTTCGCCTCGAGATCCGGATTCCACCCCGCCGACGTCAGGTAGCCACATTTGTCGCCCGTCTCTGGATCCGAGATGAGCCAGTAGTCCGAGGCCCATTCCAGAATCGGGTCGCCTGCCATTTTCAGACCAACCAGTTTGTGCGTGAACGGGAACTCGCCGTTTTCGATGGCTTCCTTTTGACGTTCCAGTTCGGCTTTGCCGACGTAGTCCGCGTCCTTATCGTCGGGGACCTGATAGCCGAGGTTGACCTGGAAAGGCGACGTCTCGTGGTCCATATCCTGCCCTAACGACAGGATTCCGGCAGCGATCCGTCGACGACCGTTTACTGGCGCCGCGGCACCACCGTGGTCTTTGACCGTTTCGAGTACCGGGTTCCACACTGCTTCGGCGTTCGTTGTTGCTTCACGGACGTATATCTCGAACCCTGCCTCTCCGGAGAAGCCCGTTTGGCTCACCAACACCGGGACGTCGTTGATAGTCGCTTCCAACAGTCCGTAGTACGGAACGTCTTCGACCGCGTCATCGATGAGAGACTCGATCACGTCGGGCGATTTCGGGCCCTGAATCTGCATCGGCGAGACGTCGATCTCGTCGACGTCAACCTCGAAGTCGTTCCCAATTGTGACCCCTTGCAACCACTGCAGTAGGTCCGAATCGGCGATGGAAAACCAGAACTCGTCGTCGTCGGGACGCAACAGGACGAAATCGTTGAGGATGCCACCGTCATCGTTGCAACAGATGGCGTACTTGCCACGCATCGGCTCGATGTCAGTCGCATCCCGCGTGATGACGTAGTTGACGAATGCCTCTGCGTCGGGCCCTTTAACACGAATCTGGCGTTCGACTGCGACGTCCCACAGCGCTACGTCGTTGACCAGCAGTTCGTACTCGGCTTCCGACCCTCCGTCTTCGGGGTCGATGAACGCCCGAGGGTGATACATATGGTTGTACACCGTCGCCTCGTGACAGCCTTCCTCGACGGAAAGATGCCAGAATGGCGACTTCCGGACTCGGTTCGAAATCACGAGATCGATGTCTGCGTCGCCTGATTGACGCAGATTTCTGGGAATGGTGCGGTCCGATTGGTCGACGCTGGGGTAGTTCGGATGGTGTTGATTTCCAGGCATTATTATCTATGTCTGTGGTCCTACGCCGTTGTTGAACAGCTGTCCCCAGAGACGCTCGAATCGACCGGCTTCGACCGGCGAGGTGGCCCTGGCGGGGAGGTAGAGTTCTAGTTCGGTCGCTCTGTCTCGGTCGTCAGCGCGGGTTCTCGCTACCATGCGACACAGTTGACGACCCGTACCCGCATTGAGTTGTATCTTAACCTTATAACATATTTAAGTAGAGGTCCGGAAGAGTCTGTGAGGCTGCGGAGTGACGAACACTGAGGCGACAGATTTCTGGCGTATTTGGATCGAAACTCGTTCACATTCCCCTATTACATCCGCGGTGAAGGTCCACTACCAGTTACAATTCGGGACTGGCAGCTGATGGTCGTATCCGCGAGATTCACCGTATCGACACCACCGTAAATCGGCAAGTAGCTCACGCGGCGTCGACTCACAGTCACCCTTCACCCGCTGGAGGGATAATACGGTGAAAGAGAGTGCCCAGGATCTGACCATATCTAGCGATACGAATTTTTCGTGGACCTAGTTAGTCTTGAGTTGGCTGTAGTACTCAACTAATCGATACACTAGTGTAATTGATATTCTTGACCAATCAGATTCCGGAGACGATCCAGATGGCTGCTCATACAGTTCTTAGTAAAAGGCGTAACACGAACGTGAATGTTTCTTGCGAGCCAGATCCCGAAGCTCTTGTTCTACTAATTTATTTTCATATTAGTTATATTTACAACTATTAGTTTCAAAAAATATCTAAATTGTTAGAACCAGAGGGTCCTGTAGCAATCAGTCGTATTTCTGAAAAAACACGTCCCTCGACTTGGACAACTGAAATCACTTGGCGGAGACTTCAGCCGAGTTCGGGCTCTCCGGCTTGACGCTCGACTGGGAGGAATTCTTAGATTGGCTATAGTGGATTCGAACCTGGATTATTCGAGTTTGATCCATCGCCTCTACCTGCAGTTGTACACCTTCTACACCAAATTTTTCTCCCTGCTCAACGAGCCGGCCAGCCCGGTTGAACAAGAGTCCTGCGAGCGTCTCGAATTCCTCCCCATCTGGTAGGCCCAAACCAAGTTGCTCATTTACCGTAGCAATATCTACATCACCGCGAACAAGCGCTGTCGTTTCGTCAAGTCGCGTGATCGGTGCATCTTCTGCTCCTTCGAGGATTTCCCCGACGATTTCTTCTGTCAGATCCTCTATCGTCACGAGTCCTTCCGTCGTCCCGAATTCGTCGATAACGACCGCCATCTGAGTTCGAGAAGTCTGCATTTCACTGAGTAGTTCGTCTACAGATTTACTCTCTGGGATATGATGGGGAGGGTCTAAGAGTTCAAGCTCGCTAAGAGGACGATCTTCGCCACTTCGGTGTGCTGCAATGAGCTTATGAATATCAGCGGTTCCGACGATATCATCTAAAGTGCCATCATAGACCGGGAGACGTCGGTGTCCACTTTCAAGACAGCGAATGATCGCGTCGTTGAGTGCGGTCTCTTTCTCGATCGCAACAATATCTAATCGTGGTGTCATCACCTCTTTCGCAATGGTGTTTCGGAATCGAAAAATGCGCTGGAACATCTCTCGTTCTTCTTCGTCGATCACACCTTCACGTTCTCCCGTCCGAATCATCTCTTGAATCTCATCACGGGTGACGTACGAGGACTCGATCGCAGCGCGACCCCCTGTCACTCGGTTAACTAACCGTGTGAGATGATCGAAGACAACGACCAACGGGTACAGCACGTACTCGGAGCGTTTGATCGGTCGAGCGACCCACAATGCCCAGGATTCTGTATTCTCGACGGCATACGATTTAGGTGCGCTTTCGCCGAAGAGTAGAACAATCGCCGTAATTCCAAACGTTGAGATGAGTACAGCAGGCCCAGGATCAAAATAGAATCCGACGATAACAGTTGAAATAGAGGACATCGCGATGTTGACGAGGTTGTTCCCGACGAGGATCGTCACGAGTAGTCGGTGCGGGTTGGATTTCAGGTCTGCAACGGTTTCCGCACCAGGGGCTCCCTGCGCAGCGAGTGCATCGATACGATGCTTCGCAAGTGAGAACAACGCAATTTCAGATGACGAAAAGACCGCCGAAAGCCCGAGTAGAATGAGGAGGGTTACAGCCCCAATAAGAGTAACCGATGTTTCCGAATATAGTCCGTCAATGATGATTGTGAGAATAGAACTCATTGGGTTTGTCTCAAGCGGATCCACGGATAGAGGCATTTGCTAACATATGCCTTTGGTTCACAATCGAATATAGGCTTTTGCATAGACCTCGCGAGCCTCAGAGAAACGTACTGAGAAACACCATGGAAAGCCCTCATCAAGATTGATCATAGAGTCGATAGGATCACGAAGAGAAGCGAGCTATCGAGAGCCGTTACAGAAGTTGAGACACACAGTGTTGCCAATGTCCAATCAGGAAGAACCTGATGAGAAGCACTCTGGTCTGTAAGATCCTAGCCTACTGGTTTGAGGCGGTTAATTTAATATCTTTACCAGCACCCTCAAGCGCTTGATATACGACACGAGCAGCCGCAATGTCCTGAATAGCCAATCCGGTGGAGTCGAAGACTGTGACACCGGATGCGGTGTCGCAATCAAGTGCATTACCGACGACAACCTCGCCGAGTTCGGCGTTGATGTCTCTCTTGTCGATTTCCTCCGTGCTCCAAGGCACGTTGATTTCGCCGGAGTGAGTGGTCTGCTCAAAGTCGTCGATGACGAGGGTAGCGTCGCGTACGACCCCCGTTTGCAATTCCTGCTTCCCTTCGGCGTCGGCTCCCATCGCGTTGATGTGCGTATGATCGCCAAGATCGTCCATCGAAACGATCGGGGATTCGACCGGGGTAACTGTCGAGAGCACGTCGCACGACGCTGCTTCTGAAACTGTGCCAGAACGTATCTCGAAGTCATCCTCGAATGCCTGGATGAACCGTTCGATTCGATCCTCGTCTAAGTCGCTGATCACTACGGTTTCGATTGGCCGAATTTCTGAAATGGCTTCGAGTTGAGAGTACGACTGGACCCCAGCACCGATAATACCAAGAGTCGAAGCCTCCGGGATGGCAAGATGGTCAGTTGCTACTGCTGCTGCAGCCCCCGTCCGTTTCATCGTTAGTTTCGTCGCGTCCATCACTGCAAGAGGGAAGCCATTCCGGGGATCGGAGTACACCAGCGTTCCCATAACGGTTGGTAAGGCAAACTGATCCGGATTGTCTGGGTGGACATTCACCCATTTAATTCCAGCCGCCTGCCAGTCATCCGTTTGGAGATACGCAGGCATCGAGCGGAAGTCACCATTATATTGGGGAAGGTCGATGTACGATTTTGGCGGCATCTGCGCCGTTCCGTTCTCGTAGGCGGCGAACGCTGCCTCAATGGTTGGGACGAGATCCGCCATCTCGAGGTGTTCTTCAACGTCACGGCTTGATACGATCGTTGTCTCCGCAAGGCTCTGTTCGGCCGGATCTTCTGTCATACTCATAGCGTGTTATTGGTGTGTGATCGGTTGTTCGCTGATCAAGATCTGGTACTCGTTGGTGTGACGGCAGACGTCACTGGCAAACACCCGCTTCCCCGGACTGTGTAGCCAGGCAGCTGCTAGCCCCAAGTCGCCAACAGTGACATCTTCTTGTTCGGTGGGAGAGCGTCCGATAGCTCTGTGCTCTGTTGGCATTCCTCGTGACACTAGACGCGGGCGTTGCTTCGAGTTGCCATCTTCAGCAGTGCATCTCGATCGGTTGTCGTGATGCCACAGTCCTCGAGCGTACGGCCATTATTCCGGAAGTCGGCGTGGTGAATGTCGTCCGCGAGTTGAATGAGGGAGTCGATCGTCGGTGTCTCCACGCCACAGGCTGAGGCCATCTCCGATAGGGGTACTAAACCGTACGGGACGTCCTCGGTGACGTAGCGGTGGTCGAGGGAGTCGGGCCCCTGAAGCGGACTGTGTATCGAACTCGTTCGGAGAGAATTCACCGTCGTTGCGTAGTACTCGCTTTCGCCGATGCCGTACCAGTCGTGGAAGAGTTCACCGACTGTCTTTACTTCCAAGCCCAGCGCCTCTCCAATCTTTGCACGTTCCTCGTCTACTCTCGACATCACCCGTCCAATCGAGTCTGTGACGTTCTGATAGAGGTAGTACTCATCCTCGGGTGACTCAATTTCACCCACGTTTAGCAATGCCCCAACAGGATGGATGACTGGATTCGCGTTTAACAGACTCGTCTCGTAGACATTTTCTGCCGCATTAATGGAAAACGGGAACACGTTGTCCATCAAATCCGCTAGTGCTGACGAATGTTCTGCCGGGAGACCTGCGACCGAAAGTTCGTGTTTGATCCCTAGAACGTGGACGCTACTGCCGCTGGTCTTCCGGACCGCATAGGCAAGCGATGGCGTCTCACCGAGGCGGAGTTCTGGGGCACCCACATCATCGAGGATCTGGCGGTACTCTAAGGCGCTCATAGTGTTCGCCGAGAGAAGGACGAACGCCTGCCCTTCGGAGAGATGAGGTCCTACGGCTTCTGCGAACGGCTCGAACGCGAAGTTCGGGACAGCCTGGAAAATGAGGTCTGCACCCTCAACCGCCTCTGCTGGATCCGAAGTGATCGTCTCCGGGTTTGCATACCCTTCGTTTGCAGAACCCGTAATATCGATTCCACCATTCTTCCGAATTGCGTCCAAGTTTGATTCGAACTTCGGAAGCTCAAACAGCGTCACCTCGTGGCCTTCAATAGTCAGATCAGCGGCTGTCGCAAGACCACCTGCACCTGCACCAAGGACTGTGATCTGTTGTCCCATATCTCGCATGTTGAGGCCCACTGCCTTATAATTTCCTAATATTATTGATGAAATAAATCTCTAGATTTGTAAATAGGCGCCAAAAGGCTTCAAAGGGGGTCTGGGTGCGTGTCTACTTGTGGTCTACATATGAGTCGAAGCGGCTGACCGAAAGCCCCTCGTAGAACGAGGTTGGATCGTTGTCAAGAAGTTGCGTGGCGATCACCTTCCCTGTCGCCGGAGCAAGTTGGATGCCCGACGTGCTGAAGGCCGCTACTGAAAAGCCATCGACGCGTGTCCAACCAACAACTGGGTTTCCATCCGGTGTCGAAGAACGAATTCCGACTCGTTCGTCGACGACATCGAATGTATCTGTGACCGGAAGCAGCGATTCGAGCACATCCAGGCCCCGCTGTCGAAGGTCTGTCGGAACAGAGTCTTCGACCGCATCAGGGTCATACTCGGTTGCGTCCGCGTGCTTGCCTGGGGGGTGATGCGTCATTAGCACGCGACCATCCGCGTTTCGGCGGATAGAGAATCCAGACTCTCTATGTGTGATCCACGGTATGGTGTATTGAATTGGCTCGGCAGGCTCCAGTTCGAGGACTGGTGCGAGCGTGTGTTTGACTGGAAGGTCAACGTTAGCCATTGCGGCGACACGGGGATTCCACGGCCCAGCAGCTGAAATAACCTCGTCCGCCGTTCGCTCTTCACCGTCGACAGACAGTCCAGAGAGGACCCCATCATCGACTGTGAGGTCAGTTACTGTAGTGTTCTCGTGAAATACGACTCCTTCGTCTCGCGCCCGTTCGATGAACTCGATCGCCATCTCTCTTGGACGGAGGTAGCCAACTTGCGGCCGAAATATACCCCCAGTGACGGTATTAGTATCGAGAAACGGGAGCACGAGGGATCGCTTGAGTTCGTGGGGCTCAGCAAAGTCTACCGGCGACGTGTCTACTCGCTTCCCGTCCGCATCTGCAAGTCGTTTATTTCGATTTTCGACGTCCTGTCGGAGTGCTTCTGCACCCTCTTCCGACGTCGCGACGTTTAGTCGCCCCGTAGTAACATATCCTGGGTCAGCACGAGGTGATGAGAGAAAGTCGTTGTACAGTTCCATCCCGTACTGTTTCATACGGTACTGCGTTTCGTCACCATAGAACCCAAAGAACGCAAGTGACTTTTTCGTCGTCTCGTTCGCCAGCGTCCCTTTCTCGTAGACGTGGACCGGGTCATTGGTTCGCCGGCCGATATGGTATGCGATACTTGCACCGACAATACCTCCCCCGATGATGTGATATCCTCCCTCAGAGGTCATCGGGTATTCTCCTCCGTACCTTTGTAAGAGTATACGTCCGCAGCGGCGCGACTGGCGGCAACGTCCTGTGTTCTAGGATCCTGAGACCACGTCGTGATCACATCTGGAGCTAGGTGTTGACTTTTGAAGCTGCGATCCTCCGGATCGATCAGCTCTGTATAGTTGTTTCTACTGCACGATGGGAATCTGTGTCGGCCCATGCTATCAGTCTACACGCAATGCGTTCTTATACTGAATTATAAATCTTTGGTACGACTAGGTATCAAATCTTGAGTTAACTCAAGTGGCGAAAATCCTGATACTCTCCGCTTTGCAGCAGTGTGTAGCCTGTAACTGCTGTAAATTGCTCCTACGGGTCCGCTGTCTGGCCTCACTCCTTCAAATTGAATATAACCTTCTTTCCTAGAGAAGGTTTTTTACTCTAGGTTATGAATCCGTGTTTATGGCTATACTAGCTGCCATTGGGGAAGAAGAGGGATCACGCCGTGTTATTAAAGTAGCCGCTGACCTTGCGACAGCGTACGACGATACGCTCGTAGTGGTCCACGTGATCCCTGAGGAGGAGATGGACGAGCACATCCGAGCAATGCGAGAATTGCCAGGATACTCTGATACAGGGATCACAGATGAAAGTGACCGTGCTGCGAACTTCGTCAGGCGAATGGTTGAGGACTCACTGAACCAAGACCAACAAGATCGAGTCACGATTGAAGGACGAGTTGGTAAACCAGAGGACCAGATCCGTTCCACCGCCGAAGAAGTTGACGCGAGGTATCTGGTGATCGGTGGTCGGAACCAATCGCCAGTTGGAAAAGCAATGTTTGGCAGTACGACCCAATCGATCTTGCTGGACTCTGACCGTCCGGTACTCACCGTTAGAACACCCGACTCTTCTTGAGAAATGCGTAAGCACGACTGACTTCCGGCCAGTAGCGTTCACTTGGACCGATAGTTTTAGCCGCCATCACGACCAGTTTCAGACGACGTAGGGCTTCAGAAGAACTTGGATTGCTTCCAGATTGTACTATTTAATACGTATGAATCCTGATACCGCAAATACAGGTCTGGACGACGCGCCACTTATTGAGACAGTGGAACTGACACGGATTGTTGAGGAAACAACTGTCGTCGATTCAGTTTCGGCAGTCGTTTCGAGGGGAGAAATAGTGGCTGTTGTTGGTCCTTCAGGAGCGGGGAAATCATCGTTTCTCCGCCTCCTCAATCGGTTAGATGAGCCAACTTCTGGGACGGTGTACGTAGACGGAGAGGATTACCGGCGATTCTCCCCACGAATACTACGACAACGTATCGGTCTCGTGCCTCAGAAACCTTCGTTGGTACCCGGAACAGTCTGGGAAAATGCTGTCCGAGGGCCAAAGCTTAGAGGCGAACCCGTCCCTGAAGAAAGAACGTACGAATTGCTAGAACGCCTGGACATCGCCGACTACGAGACGAAGAGCGTGAGCGAGCTTTCTGGCGGGGAAGCCCAACGAGTTGCACTAACAAGGACGTTAGTGAATGAACCGGATGCTCTACTGCTTGATGAACCAACCTCGAACCTCGATGCAGAAACCGAATCACACGTCGAGAAACTACTGCAGGAGATTGTCACCGACTTCGGCATAGCGTGTGTAATCGTCACTCATAGTCCCGACCAGGCAAGACGACTAGCTAATAGGGTGCTCTCGCTCAAAGGTGGTGCCGTCACGGATCGCGGAACTTCTTGTGAGGTCCTCTCACGATGACTCCAGAGGCCCTATTCGCACAATTGCTTGCTCACATCGATGCGACGGTCCTGAAAGGGCTGTTCCAAGTCGGGGCTGCTGTCGCAATTGCACTATTGGTCGTGGGAGTTTCCCGCGTCCGTGGTCTTGCGCTTGAACGGGAGTTTAGCATCGCACTCGTCCGGGGGTTCATTCAGGTTCTGGTTATGGGGTCACTCATCGGTGTCCTCCTCAGTGTACAGTACTTCTGGAGCTGGATCATTTTGATCGGGATGATCGGTGGTGCAACGTGGATCTCGAAAAATCGAGGGGACGGTCTTCCTGGAGTTACTCGTGTCTCGTTTCTGGCGATATCGTTTGGAGCAGGGATAGTGATCGTAGCGATGACGCTGATCGGTGCTATCGAATCAACTGTCAGGGATCTCGTACCCATCGGAAGTATGATTATCGCCAATGCGATGAAAATCAACTCGCTTGCGCTTGACCGAATACGCGGTGAAGTAATCTCGAACCGTGATGAGATTGAAGCGGGGCTCGCTCTTGGGGCGCCACCTTCTTCGGTTGTCACACGTCACATCCAGACCGGTGTCAGAGCAGCCCTCATTCCGACGATTGACTCTCTTAAGAGCCTCGGGTGGGTCTGGATCCCGGGTATTATGACTGGTATGATTCTTTCTGGCGAAAATCCACTCTATGCTGGCCTCTACCAGTTTGTCATTATGGCGATGATATTTGCCGCCGGCGGCCTGACAAGTATGAGCAGCAGTCTGCTAATTAGTGAACACCTGTTTACCGATGCAGAGCAACTGAAGCAGATCAAATCAGACGAGGGCAGTGCTGACGCTATCGAGTAGGGAGCGAACCTTCATACGTGCCATACTTCGATTTTCTTTCTCCTTCCCCAAAGTTCTATACAACCGGAGGAATTCTCAACGGGTGTAATGAACGAAACCGAACTCTTCGAGACCCTAATCCAGTCTGGGATCCTGACGGAGCAGGACGGAGAGGCAGTCCAGTTGTCGAGTGAATTTGAGTCAGCAGTTATGGAGTACAGCGATCAGATGAACACGGAAACCGATCTCCGGGTCGTATTAGAGGAAGTCGGAACCTCACCAGAACACGTGGATAATCTGGTCTCGATTGCAGACGATGATCCGGAATTCGTCGCCCGTTACCTCGCAGTTCGCGACCAAGCAGAGACGCTGGAATTCGTTGAGAGCGTTCGAGTTCTGATACTACTTGATCAGTTTTCCGAACCAACTCCCCCAACAGATGGATCTCCGGAGCGATTCTTTCCGATCCGAGGAGAGCGCCTTCCCGCAATGCTCGCGATCTTCCCAGTCACCGTAGTGTACGTGTGGCGCGAACAATGTCCAGACTGCGATGCGATGCGGGACACCCTCGAAGCGGTGTTTACGGACAACTATGACCAAATCACGCTGTTTTCAGTGTACGGCCCGGACTGCGCGAAGATGCTGAAAGACCGGTACGAGGTCGTCGGCGGCCCAACGACGTTGTTTGTAGTCGGGGGAGAAATTGATGCGCGGCTTCAGGGAGCACACGTTGAGGAAGTCGTCGAGGAAGAAGTTGACAAGTCGTTAACGACTGCCGAAATGCAAGATCTTCTGTGAGCTAGTTATCTGGAAGTTCAGAGAGACACGGGAAGTCTTCTTCAGACGGAGTTTCTCCCTTAGGCCAGAGCGGGCTCAGGTCTGCGTCAGGCGGATAATGGAGCCGTCCTTGACTATCCCAACCCCAGCCGTTTTCTTCGAGTAACTGCTTCGCGGCCTGGGGTTCGCCCGTGGGCTCGGTAGTGTACTTGTAGACGTCGCTATCATCATCGGGGTACGAGGGGTGCGTAGAGATGAAGTGACTACCGTGGTATTGAGGCTCACCACGCCCTGACTGAGAGACTTGGTTGATCTCTTTTCGATTGAGCGCTTTGCCCCAAGCACGACGGAACTCACGGAACTTGGTTGGCGCGACGCCGTGATGCGGATGGAAGTGATATCCCATAAACCCATCAAACACGTTTGTCTGAATGCCGTCCGTATCTTGCAGCTGATCGAAGAGCCCCGTCGGGAGCCGTGAGACGACGTCGACTTCTCCAGCTTGTAGTCCTTGAGAGGCGGCCTGTTTGCTATCGAATGCTAGGAACACCTTCCGCTGGTTTGGCGGATCGTGGGCTGCACATTCCGGGAATGGATCGAGCGTGAGTGACTGTCCCTCTCGGAAGTTTTCGACTTGGAAGGGACCACAGCCGATAATCTCGTTCAGTGTGAACCCGGACGGATTGTCATCTGCCCCAGAGTCGACGAACGACTGTTTGTGATAGATCCCCCGCTTTTGGAGCTTCTTATTGACGAACGGCCAGTATGCCTGTTCTAGGTTGAACTCAACCGTTTTGTCATCGACAACTTTGATGCCGTCTGTCCCGTTCTTGTAGGGAATAGGCGTGTGATCGGGGACGACACTACCGTTCTCGTGGTTCCACTGGAACGTGTACTGGATGTCCTCTGCGGTTACGGGATCGCCATTGTGGAACGTCGCGTCTTTGACCTCGACAATGATACGCTTGCCATCGCGTGCTGTCTCGAGGCTGGCAGCCATATTCTCCTGGAGTTCGAAGTTCTCGTCGTACTCCATTAGCGTCGACGTCACGAGGTGGTTCCACACAGAGCTCGAGTCCATCCGCGGGTATGCGGACGTCGTTATAGCGTGACCATGGATGTTGAACACCATTTGGTCTTTGTCTTCGACAGTCGAATAGATGTGGAATCGGGGGTTGTTTTTAGCGAACCCAGCTTGGCCAACCCGCTCCGTGTTCACTGCCGACCTAGCCGCGTTAAAATTGAGTGTGTTCGTCGTTGGGATATGGGCGGCATCCTCGCTCATAATTTTGATCCCTTCTCGAACCATCTCGTTGCGCTCCTCAAGCGAGGGCGCAGAGACTTGTTCGTGCGCGAGCTGTGAGAACTCACAGGAAGGGTAGTGGGAGGAATTGAGCAGCCCATCTCCACCCGCCCGAGTGACCATATTGCGGACCATAATCGGATTGGGGTCAAGTCGGCCGCCAGTGTTACCCATATACCAGTACGCAATTGGGAAGCTTCGAACGTCGTTGTTCCACTCGGAGATGACCGTGGCAATGTCTTTTGGCTCGAGTTCGACTTGGACTCCCAGTGCGCTTTCCACGTTGGACTTGGCAACAGCGAGTTGCTCCTCACAGGTCGAGGCACGGCCGACGTCCGACCAGTACGGGCAGGCCATCGATGGAACTCGCTCTCCAAGGTTCTTATCGCTGCTATCACCCGTTCCATTGCTCGATTCTCCACTTGAGCTGTTACAACCGGCAACAGCCGTTGCCCCAGCGAGGGCCCCCATCGTCTTCACAAAGTTTCGTCTATCCATGGTATGCTTGCCCATTTCTATGTTCCTCCGTGACATACCAAATAGAACCTGATAAATAAATCCTTTGTTTTAATGAACATCTCCCACTATTTGGAGAGAGTATGAAGAACACTTTTCGAGCGCTCCCATACCGAAACCGTAGAGGAGAGTTAAAACGGCCTCAGGCGTCGTCTGTCACGCTGACGCGTGGATCAATGATCCCATACAGGATGTCAACGGCGTAATTTCCGAGCACCACGCTTACAGCGGCAGCAAAGAAGACAAATTGGACGACTGGATAGTCCCGACCTAGAATCGACTGCACCAGCAGATTACCGATCCCTGGCCAATTAAAGACCACTTCGATCAAGACGAGCCCACTAACCGCTTGCAGCATCGACGTGGGCAAGAGTGTAATGACTGGGAGGCTCGCGTGTTTTGTGACGTGCTTGAGCCGTTTTCCAGAAGGAAGGCCCGTGATCCGGTGGTAGTAGGTGAAGTCTTGGCCCATAACTTCCGTCACACTCGTCCGCATCACTAGTAGCGGCGAATAGACGTACCGGAGGATCACCGCCGTGAACGGTAAGATGTAGTGATGGAGGAACGTCTCAGTAAAGTACGGACGCCACCACGGCCACTCCGGATGCAGTGCCAGAAACCCAGGAGAGAACATACCCGAAGTCGGGAAGAGGTTGAAGTACATCGCGAAAATCACCACGAGGATGATGCTCAGGAAGAACGAGGGGAGCGTTCCCATAACGAAGAATGGGATGATCCCGTAACTCTCCAGCTTGGTTCCCCGCTTGGAACCAAGGACTGCACCTACGATGGATCCAATGATGTAGAACGCAATCGTTGCCGGCCCAACCAAGATGAATGTGTTAAATATCTTCATCCGGACCAGTTGCCAGACCGGAACGCCGCTGGTCAGTGAATTGCCCAGATTGAATGTGATCAGGCTTTTCACATACTGCAGATACTGGATGTGAATCGGCTCATCAAGCCCCCAACGCGCCCGTGCCGCGGCGACTGCTTCTGGACTCGCTCCCGAGTTCAACATAAGCGTTCCCGGGTCGCCGGGCATCGCTCTGAACAGGAGGAATAAGAAAGTCAGTATTCCCCACAGCAAAAGGACGGTCTGGAGAGTTCGGTTGATGAAGTAACGCACTGTCGCCATCAGTCGTCACCTCCCTGTTTCGTGGTCTGCTGATGACCATTCATTATCTTAGCGCCAGCCTGTGCTTGTTGTTCGTGTTCGTAATGAAGGTGGCAGGCCACCTCACGTCTGTCTTCAACTTCAGTGTCCATTGGTGTCTTTTCACAGATGTCCATTCGATCTGGGCATCGGTCACGGAACCGGCACCCACCTCCGAGACCAACGGGGTCCGCAACTGCTCCCTCGATGGACGTGCGGTCACGCTCGTGATGCGGGTCCGGAATCGGGATCGCTGAAACAAGCGCTTGTGTGTACGGGTGCTTGGGATCGTCCAACAACGCCTGGGTGGGAGCTGATTCGACGATTCGGCCGAGGTACATCACCTTGATTTGGTCGCAAACGTACCCAACCGTCGAAAGGTCATGTGAGATATAGACCATACTCACACCAAGTTCAGTCGTCAGATCCGAGAGCAAATTGAGCACAGACGCTTGCGTGGACACGTCCAACATAGACACGGGCTCGTCGGCTAGAATCACGTCGGGTTCCGTCACGAGTGCTCGAGCGATAGAGACCCGTTGTTTCTCTCCGCCACTCAATTGCTGTGGGAGCCGGTCGAGGTAATTCCGAGCGGGATTCAACTCCACTTGTTCAAGGACGTCCAGGATTCGCTCTTCAGTCGCTTCCATACCGTGGATTTTGAGCGGTTCCTTCAGCGTCTCCCGGACGGACATCTTCGGATCAATCGAATTAAACGGGTCTTGGAAGATGAGTTGCACGTTCCGCCGGAACTGTTTCCAGTCTGCTCGGCTGAATGATGAGAGCGGTTTCCCATTATACCGAATCTCACCACCTGTTGGGTCGTGTAGCCCCATCAGCGTTTTGAGCAGTGTCGTTTTACCACACCCACTCTCACCGATAACACCGACGACCTCGTTTTCCTCAAGAGTGAACGAGACTCCGTCGACGGCTTTTACGTAGTCGTCGCTGCCGAATAGCGAATCGAGGAATCCACTACTCCGACTAAAGTACTTCTCCATTCCATCCAACTCCATTAGTGGGTCGTTCACGCTTGATCACCTCTTATTGCCGCGAGACTCTCATCGGGGTCTTGCTGCTCAAATATCTCTTTTGACCGGAAACAGGATGCACGATGATTTTCTGCTGATCGGTCGCTAACTTCAAGCTCGGGGGCAGCATCACGACATCCCTCTTCGGCCCAGGGGCATCGATTTGCGAACGTGCAGTAGTCTACATCGCCAAACTGCTGTGGGGGTGTACCTTCGATCGTTTCGAGTTCTCTGTCAGGGTAGCGAATGTCCGGGAAGGCCCGCTGGAGTAAGTACGAGTACGGGTGCTTCGGATTGTCGTACACGTCAGTGATCCGTCCAGTCTCGGCGATTTGGCCGCCGTGCATTACAGCCAGTTCGTCGCACGTCTCGAAAACCAGGCTGATATCGTGCGTGATCAGGATCATACTGGTGTCCGTCGCCCCACGGATCTCGTCCAGATATTTGAAGATCTGATCCTGCATTATCACGTCTAACGCCGTCGTAGGTTCATCAGCAATGATGATTGACGGCTTCAGGAATAGCGCCAGAGCGATTATTGCACGCTGTTGCATTCCCCCGGAGAACTCGTGGGGGTAATCCCGAATGCGGTTTTCGGGTAGTCCGACAACCTCGAACATTTCTTTGAACTGCGTAAGCGCTTCTTCGTCAGTGAGGTCTGTGTGGACGTTCGCGATCTCGATCGCCTGTTCGCTGAGGCGCTGTAACGGATCCAGGCTATTCATCGACGCCTGTGGAATATATGCAATCTCTTTCCAGCGGATCTCCTCATTAAGTTGGGCGTCACTGAGGTCCTGAATCTCTTCGCCTCGGTACTTTAGTTTCCCAGAGGCAATCTTACCGTTATCATCCAAGCCGCCAATGATCGACTTGGCGAGAGTACTCTTACCGCATCCAGATTCCCCAACGAGACCGAAGTACTCTCCCTCGCCGACTGTGAAGTCAGCATTTGAGACCGCTGTAAGCGGCCCTTGTCGGGTCTCGTACTCGATAGTCAGATTCTCTACTTCAAGTAGCGGTTCGCTTGACATTAGGGACCAGCTCCTGTGACGGATCGCTCATCATCATCACTATCCTCCAACTGCCGACCGATCATAAATGCGGACATCACAGTTAGTGAGATCAGAATTCCTGGCGGGAGTGACCACCACGGTGCCGAAACCATCGTCCCCGACTGGTATGCATTCCGGATCATAACGCCCCAAGATGGGATAAACGGACTCGAAACTCCAATGAACGCCAGCCCAGCGTTAACCAATATCGCGTACCCGACACCCAACGAGAAAAACAGCGCTGCCATTGGAGCGATATTTGGAAGGATATGCTTCAGAATGATTCGGATTCGGCTAGAACCTGTTGCCTTCGCGGCCAGAATAAACGGCCGCTCTTTGATTTGGATCACCTGAGACCGCAACACGCGGGCGTTTCCACGCCAGAGGATGAGTCCGATGACAATAATAGACGCAAAGAATCCAACCTCCAGAAAACTAACCAGAACAATCGCAAACGGGATTGTCGGCACAGAGTACGCGAAGTCGGTAATTCGCATAAGTACTGATTCCACCCACCCGCCGACATATCCGGCCACCACCCCAACCGTCATCCCGATACCGATGATAATCGCTCCACCAACAAACCCCGTGACAACCGTTGGCTGGACACCATAAATGAGCCGCGAGAGGACGTCGCGGCCACTTGCGGTGGTCCCGAGTGGGTGAGCGATCGACGGTGGCTGCGAGCGCAGGAGACCCCCTTCGGTCGCGTAAAAGACGCGATCGTAACTGTACGGTGTGATCTCCTGGCCAACTATTGCGAGAACCAAGAGCGCCGAGAGGTAGAGGAATGCGAACCTCGATGTCGGATTCCTCCAGATAACCTTGAAACCACGACGCAGGTTTCGGATGAGGTATTGATTACGACCGATCTCTTTTCCGAGGACATTCATTGGTATAGTATTCCATCACATTGTGATCCATAGCGATTTATAATACTTACGGTAATGGAAGTTCATTAACGTGCGACACGATACATTCCACGCGATACAGGGATTTAATCGGAGTCTCGGCGAGAAGGAGCAAAGTGCTGTTTCTATAGGAGTAGTCGAAAACTGGGTGTAGAACTCCAGCCCGTGGCGTTTCGCCTTGTACTTTCGTCATTTAGAACCAAATGAGGGAGGATCGGGAAGGGGCACTGGCACGAGTGTCTGACGGGTGTGATTCTACTCTCCAAGCCCACAGCAACAACATAGACTGTGTTATAAAGGTCTACAGAAGATTCTCCCAAATCAGCTCGCAAAGTGTTTGATATATTCATACAAATTTATGGGTTTTTAGCTCATTGACAGCGAGTATGAACGGGAACCGACGAACGATACAGTCCGTCGAGAACGCACGAGAGATAATGAGTGTTCTCGAGCAGAAAGGAGGAGCCTCAATCGCAGACGTATGCAAGGAGGTGGACTTGACGAGAGGAACAGTTCATACGTACTTGACGACTCTTGTGCAGGAGGATTTCATTCGGAAGTCCGATGACAACATTTACGATCTCAACTTGAAAATTCTCGAGATAGCGTCTTCGATCCGCGAACGCCAGCCGATTTACAAGTACGGAAGGTCAGAAGCTGATGAGTTATCGATGGAGACGGGCGATGTGACGCACCTTGCCATCGAATCTGACGGTGTCGTCTATATCTTGTATACTTCCCGAGGGTCGTTCAAAAGAGAAACCCCCAGCAATAGGAGTCTCCCAATGCATGCCTCGGCAACCGGGAAAGCCCTGCTCGCAAAAATGTCTGATGAGCGTGTCAACAGAATAATCGATAACCACGGACTCGAACCTCGTACCCCCTACACAATAACAGACCGTGATGGCCTCTTTGAGGAACTAGAGACAATCCGAGAGCAGGGGTACGCTAATAACGATCAAGAAGGAATTCTGGGAGCACAAACATATGCGACTGACGTACAACTTGCCGACGGAGATTTGGCTGGATCGGTTGCTATCAGCGGGACTACCGGGCGATTCGAGACGAAAGATACCGAGGAGTTGATCCAGGCACTGGTTGAAACTGCCAACCAGATCGAGATCAACATTCAGCGAGCACGGTCTTGACGGTGACTGTTGTCGTATACAGCAAGAAGTTTATTTTTAATATAGCGGGTCGATTTCGAGTCCAGACCAAATCTGTTTGAGCTTAGTTCTCACCTCGATATCCAGCATTGATATGTTCAAACAAAGATGTACAATTGAGCTGATTGAATCAGATACGAATACTTGCGATCAGTTTCAACAGTATCTAGCTAAATGTATCTGGCGTGGTCAGCAAACCCATCAATTCGGCGCTCTGACTCTTTGAAAGCCCGCTCAACGGAGTTCCGGTTTCTGTGGATGACGTGGTCGAGCCGAAGCGAATGATCGTAGGAGAGCACCTAAAACCACAGTGGGCAATCAACTAAAAAGAGCGTATGGTCAACGAGATGTTTCTCATAGAGTTCGGCTAGGAACATCTTGCTCACCGGTTGAGTTTTGATCGGAAACAGCCACACGTGCAGCAGGTAGTACGTGCCGGGATTAACTGCGAAAAACAGTCGATAACTCACAAATGCAACTGGATTCCTGACTGTATCGCCGGCTCGGGTGTCAAACCTCGATCTTCGAACTCTAGATCTGGATGCCTGCTTACTCGGTAAGGAGCCAGATTCTTACATAGGCACCGAGCAACTACAACCACTTCGGCCAAACAGTGACACACGTTACCAATAATGACGATTCTGTTTGAATATATCAACGACAGCTGTCGTACGATCACGGCGCTGTGACTCTGGATTAAACAAAGCAAGAATGATCCACGCGGAGTAGATAACAGACGTACATATGTTAGGGCAAAATCTGGTACCTAATTATCAACAATGCTACTACAGGTAAGGACGGTTTAATTCAGCATTGATTCGGAATGGATCTCCAGACTAACATATGTACGTTTGTTATTTATATCCGAGGTAGCCGTGTAATACGCTAACGATATGATCAAACAGCAAATCAAGGCTGTAATGCCATCAGATAATAGAGACGACCAAAATCAACTCAAGAAGAACAGCCGAGCAACAGCTTCAATTGCTCGTCAATAGTCTGGACATTGACAAGGTTGTTGGATAACCAGCAGTGGCCATATAATACAATAAATTAAATGATGATATCTGTATAATATATAAAAAAGAGAGACCCAAATCGCACAGCTTTTGAACTGAAAGATCACATCTTTGTAGAACTTCTATAACCAATTCTATATAATATCAGATCCTACGGAAGATCCCAACTAAACAGCTTTCAATTAACAAATTATTATATGACGTTTATATTTGGTAATTTATTCTAGTATTAAAGATTTCTTACTTAAAAATTTCAGCGTTCAATGTGATTTGAAGCGACCACCAGTTACGTGTCAGTATTCGGAGGTCCTGTCCCATCTGCCGAGGTCTCAGCTCTGTTCTGGAACGATTCAGTTCGTTGTTGTATCTTTGCAAGACTCGATGTCGCTCCCTGACTCTGCCCAAGCGCTTTGCTGATCCCTTCGTTGACTTCCTCGAGCTTTTGGACCGTCTGGTCGATATCTGACTCGACGGCCGCGACGAACTCGTCAATCTCCTCGGTTTGATCGTGTGTTTGCTCTGCAAGCTGTTTGACTTCGTCGGCCACGACGGCGAATCCGTCTCCGTCTTCGCCAGCCCGCGCAGCTTCGATGGACGCATTGAGTGCCAGCACGTTCGTCTTGTCGGCGACTCCATCGATGAGGTCGACAATCTCGGAGATCTGATCGACTGTCTCGTTCAGTTTGGCAATACTCTGTCTGGCCTCACTCGCCCGAATCGCGATCTCCTCGATTCTCTCTTCAGTTGAAGCCGCTTTTCCGTGTCCCTCCTGCGCGAGTGCGTCTATTTCCTCACAAATAGTCAACGTCTCCCCAGCCGACTTGGTTGGCGGCCCCTTCACCGCCTCCGTCGAAGATTGTTGATCGGACATAGCTGTTAATCCCTTGTGTTCACGCCTGTCAGCCAGCGTCCAACAACTGGCAGACACACTGTGAACAGGGGGTCTACGTTCTCATTTCCAACATCCGAACAAAAATCTACCCCTGAAATAGTCACTTAACAACGTCTAGACGAAATGAATATCGGCTCATAGTGTGCTCATCATCCCGATTACGATCAGGAGTCACGCGTGTTCAGCAACGAGAAGACCACAATAGTCTGGGAAACGGTATGTAGTATTCAAATGACGAGTGTCGACGATGCCATCAACATTCCCCAACGACAAACAGTCCAACAACTGTTAGTGCTCCAAATGTTGAAGCGGTCAGCTTGATTCTACTCAAGTAGAGAATCGAGTAACTCCGGCAGGTCCGCTCTACTTGTGGTCTCAGTTTGGACCGACGCGTTGCCAGTCCCAAGTTCTTTGAATCCCGTCCCAGTCGGCACTAACACGACTGATTCATCGGACGTAATTTCACCGCGCTCGGAAAGACGTGTGACGCCCGCCAACGGCGTTGCTGCCGCCGGCTCGACAGAGAAGCCGCCAGCAACAGCGAACCGTCGTTGGGCTGTCTGAATCTCCTCATCGGAGACCGACACCACCGCCCCGTTCGTTTCGCGGACAGCCGCGAGCGCACGAGTGCCGCTTGGTGGATCCGGATTTCCGATCGAGTGGGCAATTGTCTCGCCAGTTTCGTCGGGTGAGAGGGCCGTTGGTTCGGTCGCACCAGTTTCGAAGGCTTGTGTCAGCGGATCGGCAGCGGCGGTCTGGACGAGATACAGCCGCGGTAGCTCGCTAAGTAAGCCGATCGACTCGAGGTTTCGAAGTCCACGCCAGATCCCTGACGCAAACCCTCCCGAACTCACCGGCAGCACGATCGCATCAGGCGTCTCCGGAGCGAGTGACTCGTATATCTCGAACACTGCTGTTTTGTACCCGCTAATGCGAGCTGGCGCATCGCTGACGAGAATCGATATCGGGAGTGATTCCGGCAGTGATAACGCATCTGAATACAGGGCTCCGTAGTCGCCGCTGACCTGCACAATCGTCGGCTCATATTGTGCAATAAGCTCTAACCGGACCGACGAGATCTCGTCGGGGACTAATACGACACACTCTCGGCCCAGACTGGCTGCGTGAGCGGCAGTGCTTATCGCCATATTTCCGTACGAAATGGTACCGATGACATCGGCCCCTTTCTCGATGGCGTGTGGAACCGCCACCGCGCTCCCTCGGTCCTTGTACGCGCCAGTCGGGTTTTCGCCCTCATCTTTGACGTACACTCGACACCCCGCAGCGTCATCAAGTGCCTCGCTTCTGAGTAGCGGGGTCCCGCCCGCAGCGCGCGCGATTCCGTTGGGCTTCTCGACCGGGAGTAACGCCTCATAGCGCCACATACCCCCCATCTCTGGACTGTCTGACCAGGTAAAGTCCGTACTAGGAGTGTCGAACCAGAGCGGTTCACCGCATACACATCGCACGCGTGTCTCGTCGTCGTAGTGCTCTCCACACCGAAAGCAGATCATAGAAGAACTCATATTACATCTTCCAATTACTCGGAAATATATCTTCGCTAAAGCGTGTCGTGAAAACGATTCGGTGGAATGGCAGCGTTGACTTTTCCAGAGAAAGCACGCGTACCAACAGTACAGGGAGAATTTGACTCTCCGGTGTTGAGAACGGTGCTGTTCGACGACGAACTATCGGTCTGTGCCGACATCAACGGCGTCGAGATCGGGTTCGTCGAACTCGAGGGCCTCCGCAACAGCATCAGGAAGCTCCGGTCGGGGGGCCGATTCGTGGCGCTCGATTTTTTCGGTCTTGCGCGTGTTTTCGTAGAGCGCGCGAGCAACCGGGAGGCCACGGAGATACTTGTAGTCGTGGAGCACCTCGACACCTCGCTCCGTGAGCCCGTAGAACTGGGCGGGGAGATCACGTTTCTTTTCGCTCGGTTCGTACGTGTAGCGTGCGAGGAGTCCGGCGTCGATCAGCGTCTCTAGCTGATCTTTGATAGCCGCCTGACTCTTCCCAGTCATATACTCGAGTTCAGCGAGCGACATCAGATGAGCGGGATGGCCCAGCAGCTCCTGAATGATGAGATGGCGCGTATCTTGGGACAGCAGCTCGAACAGTCGCTGCTGTTCCGCAAACGGCCCCGCATCGGCCGCGCCGGTGTCGGTTTCGCTCATACGTAGGGGTATGCCGGACGGTGCTATAACAGTTAGGATTGTCCAAGTTGGTAAAACCAGAAAAAGCCAAAGTGGTTCAGAAGAGATAAGCTGGAGTGGTTTGAACCGAGAGTTAATGACCGATCCAAGCCCTCCGCCGGATGCTGCGGACATTATGACTGTCGTTCACGAGGCCATCGGGGGCATCGCACTTGAGCCAGCGGAGAAACGAGAGATCTGGCGGTTCACCCAGCGTGAATTGCCGTATCTCTGGAGTCAGCGAACGTCGTATTTCATCCTGGGGAGCTATCGCGACCCCTATATCCGCCGGCTTCGCGCCGTCCAGAACGAACTCACGAAGCAGCTCGGTGCCTATCCATTCATTATGGGTGATCTCCTCGAGCTCCCGACAGACCGGCTCAATACGTTCGATGTGATGTTTTTGTTGCTCGCGACCTATACAGACTATATTGTCGGTGTCTTCGAGAAGGAAAGCGGTGGTGAAGCTCCTGAATTGGGCGAAATTGATGACCCACCGTATTTCCGCAAGTCGTACGTGTTCCCGCGTGATTATCTGTGGGTAACTGATACGAATCTTAAATCGAAACAGCACGTCATTCAGGCCGCCCTCGAGATTGCGTTCGCAGACGATTTGTCGGAAGATGAGGTCCAATCGAAGATCGAATCGCTCGTTGATCGCGCACAAGATAGCGGTCTCGACATCGACGAACAGAAGATTCGGAGTGTGATCGAGGACCGGGTGGATGATAGAGCAGAACCAGCAACGTACAGTTGGGTTCATCTCAACAAATTCCGCAAATTCGAACTCCACGATCGGTGCTTCCCGTGGACGACAGAAGACGAACTTCGAACTGCGGTGGATAAACTCCCGTCGCCGACGCCACGTCCAGAGTGGGAAACAAGTGAGTAGTCAGAGGTAGTTCACATTCCTGTGTTTGGATCTCGGCGCGCTATGCGGCCCGAGGATCTGACTGCACCATTTGCTTAAAGTGTCGCTGTACCAACTCAGTAGCTGAATGTCCGACACGCTCACTGCTCGGCAGCGACAGACGCTTGATACAGTCGAGAGATCGCCCGCGAATGCCGACAAAGAGGACGTTGAGGTACTCGCTACGCTGACCAGGCAGACTTCTGGAGACACGCAGACCGCCGCCGCACAGACCTTATCGATCGTCGCCACCGAGCAGCCCGAGCTCGTCACCGATACCATCGGGTCTGTCCTTTTATCGTTGCAGAACAGTGACGTGAACGTCCGAACGTTTACACTGGATACCATTGGCACTCTTGCACAGCATTCGCCTGCTCGGATTGCTGAGACGACTGCGATCACCAACGTTGTGCAGGCCCTCAACGATCGTAACGAGTGGATCCGCGCGAACGCGGCCGAGGTACTCGGTGATATCGGCACTGAATCCCCTGAAGTCCTCGCCAACACCGGAGTTGTCCGAACGCTCGTGCACGGAATTGGTTCCGAAGAGTTTCCCGATGCCCGTGCCCAGATGGCACGAACGCTTGGACGGATCGCGCAGACAGCCCCACGACTAATTGACGAGCAGGACGCATCTGAACTTGAACGCCACATTGGCGACGACGAGATCGAAGAGTCGCTTCAATTCGCCGTTGAGGCGATGGCGGAAGCCCGAGCATCGACAAGCGCAGTGGAACCCGGCTCACAAGGGGCGACCACATCGACGTTCTGCCCAGAGTGCGGGCGAGAGATCACTACCGAGCCCCTACCGAACTTCTGTCGTAACTGCGGTCAGGAGCTGTCGTGAACTGGTGGGCTTTGCATAGAACCTGGTGTTACCTCTCGATGACAGATCGTCCCATCGCCATCCCGACTGCGCCTACGAAAGACTTCAGCGCTTTTGTCGAGGACGTAGAACAGTCCCGCGCCAGAATAGAGACCGCTGACGAAGATACAAAACGGATTGTTGTCGAATATCCGGGAACCCGTAGTGAGTTAGCGGACGAGTTGTGTCTTCAGTATGATATCGGTGAAGCTGTGCATTCTGAAGGGGAGACGATATACGTCGTCCTCAATCCAGATGATAAAGTCATACAGGAACACCTTGGGGCGGGCCACCCACTGGATCAGGATTTCTGAAGCGTGCTCGCCACGTCGGCGCTCATTGGGCGATAGTCCCCCGAGGCAATCCGGGTGGCGGGCTACCGGACGTGGCAAGAGGAGCTCGACCGGCACGTCCACTGTAGGTACGCGGAGTCCTCTTCCTCAAGGAACGAGCAAAGCGAGTGAGTAGGGAGGGGAGGAGCGCGCTTCTGAAGCGACTACAAACAGATGCCGCTTTCGTAGGTCGATGACCAGAGAAAGGCGCAAGACAGCACGAGATCGCGTGATCACTGCTGTCCTGCGCCGGCAGCATTCTGTGTACGGACGCCCGTCACATATCGATTCCTGGCTTTGTTGAAACCCTCAGAACCATCCGTGTTCGGTTAACACTCCCAGTAATATCCTATGGGGTCCGAAATTGCCTGAGCCGGGCGTAGACGGCGGAATCAACCGATGCTCAAACCCTCCAGAACCGTCGGCTCGGGCTTAACCGAACACCGATGCCCTCAGAACCTATACCTGTGAAATCGTATTGACACGTATGCGCCGAAACTTGAGACGGTCGATTAGAATCGGTGCGGGCTTGCTCCTCTGCGCGGCGGGCGGTGCGTTCTGGCGCTGGAAACGGGGCCGACTCGCGGAGCTATCGGCCGGGAGTGAACTCGTCGAAACAGATCGGGGTGTCGTCGAGGTCGCCCGGCGGGGTTCGGGGTACCCCGTTCTGGTACTTCACGGAGCACCGGGCGGCTACGACCAGGGACTCCTCTTGGACGGGGTATTTGGAGACAATGCTGAAGTCATCGCCCCCTCCCGGCCGGGCTTTCTCCGGACGCCGCTTGACGACCACCGGTCCTTTGAGGACCAGGCCGCCCTCCTCGTGGCGCTCCTTGACGCCATCGACGTGGAACGCCCGATCGTCGTCGGGATCTCCTGTGGGGGCCCGGTCGCCCTCCAGCTCGCTGCTGATTATCCCGAGCGGGTCGCGGGGCTGGTCTTGGGATCGGCAATCACAACGGAGATCGACGACCGAATGTACGACACGGGAAACCCGATCCTTGACCCGTTGCTCACCTCGACGCCGGTACTTGACATTCGCTCCGGTCTGCTCGCCTTCCTCCACCGGTTTATGCCCGATCGATTCATCGAGAATATGCACGCCGAGTTCTCGACGCTGGAGGGCAAAGACCTCGAAACCTACGTCGAATACATCCTGACACACCCTGCACAACACAGGAGAGACCTCGATTTCGTCCCGACCATCTTCCCCGCCAGTGCCCGCATCGACGGGACGCTTAACGACGAACGCTGGTGTCGCGAGCTCCCCGTTGTCGACTACAAGACAATTGAATGTCCGGTCTTGGTTTTTCACGGGGAGTTCGACGCGGCCGTCCCGATTTCTCACGCCGAGTTTGTGGTCGAAGCGCTGCCAGACGTCGAGTTCGTCCGCGTCGATGCCGATCACCTCGCGGGTGTCGGTCCGGATGCCGACCGCGTCCAAAGAGCGCTGCAATCGTTCGTTGAGTCGACAATCGAGCAGGTGGAGTCGACGACTACCCGACAGTAGGCCCAACTGCGTTTCCGGCGTGTGGTGGCCGTTTTCAGCCAATCGAATTATGGATCTCGACTGCTGCGCACGACCTCTGTACCCACGCTGGCCACGACGCAGCCGTGGATCTCCTCGATCGAATCGAAGAAAACGCCCGCTTCCACATCGACTCACTCACCACCGACGCCTCGCGACAGGGAAGGCCCTCTTTCGCCAACACGAACCGCTCTCCTTCGTCGATGCCTGCATTGTCGCGTATCTGCAAACCGAGGGGCTCGGCCACCTGTATGCGTTTGACGACGATTTTGACGCTGTCGAGGATGTCTCTCGACTCGATACAGTAACGACTCTCTACCATCCGAACTGACGCTGGCAGACGGCACGGCTGGTGACGATGTTCGGTCTCAGGACGGTCGCACCTCGTAATCAGCCGCCAGCTCCTGGAACTCGTCCCAGTCCGGGAGCCGGTCGACGTCGACGTGACTGAGTAGGAGGAGACAGTACGACTGGTGGCGGCTGCCGTCGTCGATCAGCGGCGTGTGACAGCAGAGCTCCGCCGTCGAGACAGCATCGAGGTCCTCGGAGTAGACGTAGTCGCGTGGCCGGTGAGCAGGAACTGGAGGTCGAAGACCGCGAACCGAGCGAGGCCGGTTTCGTGGAACACCTCCGCGTCGATTACCGTCTCGGTCTGGGCGAGGAATTCGTCGTAGTCCTCCCAGAGAATCGTACCCTTCGGGGCAACGGCTTCGAAGCGTTGGCGATGCAGATGGTGTGTGAGTCCCCGGGCGAACTCGTGGAGGCGGTCGAAATCGGCGTTGAACTCGTAGTGGCCGTCGTCCGTCCCGACGAGTTCACAGGCGGTACAAGGCGGATGCCCCGACCCTTGAGGTCGGGGAGGAAGCCGACAACCGATGACACAAACCACGCGACGACGGCAGGCCGACTCCCAAACGTATAACTAACACTGTCCGTATGTGTGAAAGCACAGTGGAATACCGTCGTACCGCCGTCATCAAACTCGACACTCCCAAAGGAGCCGACGCCTCTCTTCGAGAGACTGTCGAGCAATTCAAACACTGCGCCAACACCGCAAGCGAGTGTGCTGGCACGGGCGTCGCCAGATTCCTCTGGAATCTGGCTGCCAACCAGAAACATCTCGCGTTTCTGGTGACGACGACGGATACCACGTCACCTCGAAAGCGAAAGCCGAACGCGCTCTCTACGACCGACTCCGCGACGAAACCGACCTCACCGCCAACCTCGTCCAGAAAGGGATTCGCAGGGCTGTTGAAGCCGCCAAAAGCGGGGTCTCGCGTCTTAAACGTGGCGAGAACACGTCGCAACCGTACTTTTCTGCCGATAGCGCAGTCTACGACAAGCGGAGTGCGACGTTCCACCGTGACCACGTTTCCCTCTCGACCGTAGACGGGCGCGTTGAGTGCGATTACATCCTTCCCGACGACTCGGAGACACCGCCGACGAAGTACGTCTCTGACGAGGACTTCGAGTTTCGGATGGCGCACTTGCAGTACCGTGACGGTGACTGGTATCTCCACGCCTCAATGCGGAAAGTCGAACCCGACGAGGAAGCGTCTGAATCCGAGTCCAAGCACAGAACAGTCCTTGGTGTGGATTTGGGCGTCAACAACCTCGCCGTTGCTTCGACTGGGCGATTCTGGTCGGCAGACGAGTTCAACCACTGGCGACGAGAATACGAGAAACGTCGTGGGTCGCTTCAGCAGTGTGGGTCTCGACACGCCCACGAAAACATCGAGAGTGTTGGGCAGAAAGAGTACGGGCGGTTCGAGATATTCCTACACTCGGTGGCAAACGAACTCATCGAGGAGGCCGTCGAACACGACTGTTCTCATATCGTGTTCGAGGACTTGACCCATATTCGGGAGAACATCCCCGAGGCGACGTGGCAACACGTCTGGGCCTTTCGACGCCTCTCCAAGTACGTCGAATACAAAGCCAAAGAACACGGTGTTGAAGTCGTACAGGTTGACCCGCGCAACACGTCGAAGCGTTGCTCGACGTGTGGGTTTACCCACGACGATAACCGTAACGGGGAGTCGTTCGAGTGTCAGAAGTGTGGGTATGAGAACCACGCGGACTACAACGCGTCCAAGAATATCGGCTTGCAGTATCTCCGTCGTCGGCAAAACGCAAACGACGGAGGCGCACCCGTAGATGTGCGCTTGAATCGCGGGATGTTGAACGTGAGTGGGGAGTACGTACCCCCTGCCTCTACCGAGGCATAGAATGGGAGTCCACGCGAAAGCCTCGGGGCTTGACTCCGAAGGCGA
The DNA here is from genome assembly GCF_030848585.1 of Halobellus sp. H-GB7. NCBI lineage: Archaea > Methanobacteriati > Methanobacteriota > Halobacteria > Halobacteriales > Haloferacaceae > Halobellus > Halobellus sp. H-GB7. Next base: position 49,685 of record NZ_JAVDDW010000011.1, read on the forward strand.
TTTACGGTCACGAAATCGCTTGAGGACGCGGTTAACCGTGTTGCGGTAGTTGTCGCTCGGGTTGGCGATCTCAGAGACGGTTCGCGGCCGGTCGAGGTAGTACAGCACCTTGAGTGTCTTGCCGGTCAGCAGCTCGGAGAAATCGATGTGGACTGCTGGCGGACGAGGTCCTGATAGAGTTCGACGGAGTTCCTCTCGACAATAGGAGCTCCAGATCTAAGATGTACACTTCGATAGAGGGGTGTATGCGGACAATATTCTCTCGAACACATCGATAGAGGGGTGTACTCGAAACGGAAGCATCTGCTGATACTGTTACAACACGAGATTGAGAAGCCCTACCATCACCAAGTCGCCCCTCAAAATACTGCATTTCAGACGGTCTAAGCACGGCATACATATCGATAGAGGGGTGTCAGGAACATAGCTCGGACAAGACACATTCGCTGAGTGAAATAAACCGACTATCAATTGGGATTTGCTACCAGACAGGCTGTACACATCGATAGAGGGGTGTCCGGTGAGGGGTGTCTTCCGTACAATTGCTCTGTTCGGCTACGTCTGGTTTCTAATCTGTGCGTTGACGACAGAGTTGACCTCGTCTTCAGAGACCATCTCAAGTCGAGAGTCCTCGCGAAGCGTTTCCAGAATCGTGTCTGGTTGCTCAGCGAACTGAAACTCCAGAAACATCCCGGAACTAGGGCCGTGGCTTCGCCGCTCGAAGTCCACGAGAGAATACGTGGTCAGTTCTTTCATTTTGTTCACATAGGTTTCTTGGTGATACTGATCGGCATCGATTGCCTCCGTGAGAAACTGATAAACTCGATACCCAGTCGTACTCCGAGCTGAACTATTATCAGATTGTGCGGCGACAGCTGCTGTCGCATAGAGGCATAACTTCTTTTGAGTGCTGATGCCGCGAACGACTTCGAGAACGCGGTTCTTTTCCACTTTTGCCTGTGCGGATCGTACGTGCTCTTCACGAACGCGTGCGTCACCCTCTCGTTCGGCGAGTTCGCCAGCAACGCGGATCAAATCGATTGCTTTCCGCGCATCACCGTGTGTCTGAGCGGCAAAGGCTGCTGCGAGCGGGATTACGTCAGCATCTACGACGTCTTCGTAGAATGCGTCCTCTCGCCGACGAAGAATCGACTGCAGCTGATTCGCATCGTAGTCGTCGAAATGGACGTCCTCTGGCGTAAACGAACTGACGGCGCGGCTGCCAACGGCATCCATCATTTTCGTGTCGTTCGAGATAGCAACGACGGAGACGTGGGCACTCAATTCGTTGTTCGCGCCCGCGCGGGAGAGTTGATACAGGAGTCGCGAAAACGCCGGTTCTTGTTTGTCTCGGCGTCCCACGAGCATATCTAGTTCGTCGAGTACGAACACCACCGAATCGAAATTCTCGTTGACGATTCGGTAGAGTTCATCCCACTTTTCTTTGGTTGCGACGCCGTGTTTCGGGACCTGGATATCGACCTGGGCCTCGTCTGCAGCCTGCTGGACGAGTTCATACACTGCAACTCCGAGGGTATCGAGATCCTGGCAGTTGACTTCGATGGTCCCGAACCGGATGTCGCGCGAGTCACAGATGCGGCTGATGTTGTTACAGACGGCCTTCGTAATGAGTGATTTGCCCGTTCCCGAGGGACCGTACAGGAAGAGATTCGGCGGTCGGTTATCACCGAGGGCGACACGGAGCATTTTGGTTACTTCCTGCAGTTGGTCGTCCCGACCGACGATACGGTCCTCTTCAACGACGTAGTTCGGATCCAGAAGCGATCGGTCACGAATGAGCCCCTCCTGGTCGTCGAACTCCAGCAGCATATCCTCAATCGACTGCGTCGACTCCTCAGAAGACGACGTGGAAGCCGAGGTATCCTCGGGGAGCGTGGAATCCAGTTGATCCGTCGAGAGTTCCGGTTCAGTAAGTTCAGAACCGATATCGGTGTTCGTGGTAGTCTCATCCTCCGGTATTCTCGAATCATCCCGAGAATGCTCGGAGTCGTCAGTTCCCATATGGGAGGCCATACAGCCAAGTTACAAAAAGATTCTCACCCTTATCGAAGTGTGATCATACGCGTCAGATTGTCCATCTGCTCAAATTCTAAAATTCCACCGTGAGCTGCCGATCGAATCCCCAGACGCCCGACGAAGTGTTATGTAATTCGGTCGATCCAGAGACACACCCCTCTATCGATGTGTTCGTCGTTTCGGTAGGGAGGGGGGTTACTCGAGAGAACCTCTGTGGTCAATCATCAGAATGGCGGCCTCTTCCCCTGATTTCGCGACTGAACCTGATTAGATCCCTGAATAGTGTCTCATAGAAAGAGCTAATTTCTATTTGTTCTCTTCTAGTTTTCTAGAACACATTCACACACACCTCTATCGATGTGTTCGATGTGTTAGCTTAGTCTTCTCCTATCGAGTTTTCACCTATCGCTTGCTCGGTAATCGGGAAACTCCACTAAACGATGAGATGAGCGGGTGAGTCGGGGTTTACTTCCATTCGATCACATCGTTATCGGTGTTCTTCCAATCAGACGCCTCACGCTATCCTATGGAACACATCGATAGAGGGGTGTCTGTGCTCTCGATGGGCTGGCCTTCTTGGATAGCAGTGAACTGACTCAAAACACATCGATAGAGGTGTGTGATCTGCTTTCGAGTCATTCAGAACCCGTGGTTATAACCAATCTCCACCAAGTAACCAACGACCAGAACGATGACCTCGGTGCTGGCTAATTCAGTCATATTTTCGGGGTGTAATTTCGTCTCTCCTAGCTTGATCTGAAATCCGGCAGCGTGGTCAAATTTAATCTTAACCAACACACTTCCGATATTCCCAGAATTGTTGGTCAATTCTCGTCATTCCCGGTGAAGGCAGCCAAGTTCGTCTCCCAAGTCTCAGCGATTCCCCGTCGGATTTCCCTGCGGTCCCAGCCCAACGGCGACAACAGACTTTCGACGGCTCTGACAAGTTCCGTCTCGTAGTACGACGCATCGTACGACTCTGTCTCCTCGTGAGCCAACGCGACCCGTTCTCGTGATCGCTTCTCGTCGTCGACGACCACGTACTCGATGTCTTGCCCTGGATGGACAGCAAGATCCTGCTCCCGGGCCCGCTTCAACGCGGCCACGTTCTGAGTGTTCTGCGTGTACCCCTCCAGCGGCTTGGAGACACGATTCTGTTCGACGAGCTGCTCGACCGGCACTGTTCCAGCGTGGAGGCGCTTGATGGCGTCCTGAAGGCAGTCGAGTACGGGGTCCGGTGACCGCATAGCATCGAGCCGTTCGAGACAATCCCGCTGGACGGCCTCGATGAACGGTGGGGTTGAGCGCTGCCGTGCTTCGATGCCTCTGATCTTGAACTCGTCACCACCTGCCACTTTGCCGAAGTACTTCGTCAATGCGCCGGCGTCGCTCTCGCGCTGTGGGACGAACGCCACCCAGTTGTAGTGAGCCTCGTGTTCGAGCCGAATCTCGACGCACTCCGTGATCTCTGTCGCGAGTGCCTCGAGGTCCTCGCGGTCATCGTCGTCGACGTCAGGATTGGGTGTTACCCAGATCGAATCAACAATCCCGTGGACGACCCGCCAGCCGCCGGCTTCCAGCCGCTGTTTCGCCAGTAGTAGAATCTCGCGAGCGAACGCGTTGATTGCTTCGTGGCACTCGATGCGGCCGAACTTCGCGTTACTGAACCCTTGATAGCCGAAGCAGGCGACGAGGATCCACTTCAGCGCGCCCGACCGTCCTTCGAGTTCCGCGAGTCGGTCCCTGTCGGGATCATTCCGCTCGTTCTCGCGACGGATGGCCGCCTTGATCTCGTCGCGAGCGTCGATGATCGGCTGTAGCACGTCGACGAGGTAGCCCCGGTCGTCGCAGATGGAGTACCCGAGGCCGGGGACATCCTCGCGGTCGCTATGGCAGTCACACCGGATGACGTCCGGTGAGACGTTTCGCGTACAGATGATGTTCGGGTACAGGCTCGAAAAGTCGAGTTCGTGGACGTTCTCGTGAAAGCCGACCTCAGGCGCGAAGATGAAGCCGCCGCGGTCGGCGTCGTGGAGCGTCCCCATCGGTTTGTAGAACTCGTGGCGCCAGGAGTTCCACGGCACGAGGACGCCGCGGTCGTGGGCCTCACAGATCTGAATCGCTGTGAGGACGTTCCCGATTGATGCCCACGCAAGCTCCTGGACGGGCTTTCTCGAGCGCGATACGAGGTCGAGGACGCCGTCGAGGTTCGTCTCCCCGTAGAAGAACGTGTTCGACTCGTCGATGATTGCCCGCCCGGGGACGTTGTACCGCGCTGGCGAGTGGCCAACGCGGCCGTAGCTCGAGTACGTCGACCGGCTCGCGAGCTGCTGGTAGTCCACGTCCGGCCACCGACTCAGCGAGAAGTCGTCGATGCCGGCGTCTGTCGCCATCTCGTAGAGGGTCGGGACGATCTCGCTCGTCGAGCAGACTAGGACGTCCGGATCGTGTGCGTCGAGCGCCCCCTGGACAGCGGTCAGGATATCCGCCGGCGAGCCGGTGACGGTGTCGCCGGCGACAGACAGTTCCCCATAGATGTCGTTGCTCGTCTCGGTCACCGGGACGCTGAGTCGGAGCGTCGACAGCTCGGTTGCCGGCGTCGGATCAGCGCCGGTCTCCAGACAGTACCGGAACTCTCGCGAGAAGTCCACGTTGAAACAGGTGAGATCCCCGATTGGATAGTCCGACAGCTGGCGCGCTTGCCGGGCGAGCGCAGTGACGCGGTCGATGTGGGCGATGTCGACGGCGAGGACTGGTTCCTCGTCCCGTCGAAAGCCAGGGCGTCGCCCAACCAGCTCGGTCGCGACGACGTCCGGGTGTTGGTCGTACACCGACTGGAGTGTCGTGAGGTCGAGATTGGCGTCAGGGTCGCGAGCGGCGACGTAGAAGCGCGGAGTGTAGTTATCCCGTTCTGTTGCGACGGCACCGTCGGCGGTTGTTTCCCATTCCAGGACGCGACCGTCGTCCAGAAAGTCGATGCTGAACGGCATCTGTTATCAATATTCTGAACATCTTAACCCAATAAGCGACGGCGTGTCGCTTCCGGACTTCAGCAAACGGCGTCAGAAAGCGTCTTCAACGCCACATTCCGGCTTATTGTTCGTCGTCGTTCACTTCCGGAACGGTTTCCGGAATCCGTCAGACTGAGCGGACGACCGTCCACAGCATTATCCCTTTCGCTCGCGCAAGAACAGGTATGGCAGATACCAAAGAAGGACGAGAGAACCAAGCGGATAACGCGGAACGACGTCAGCGGGAGCGAGAGCTTGCGGAGGCACGTGACCGTGCCGACGAACCGGACCCGACTGCTGACGATCAGAGCCCCCCTGACGAGACCCGAGGCGAAGCGGACGACTCTCCAGGCCCGCCCCGTGAGTGTCACCGTCGCGGCTGCACCAAGCCGCCGGAATTTATTGTCTGTGAACGCTATCAAGAGGAAACCGGCCACGGCGCCGTGGAGTCAAAAGCCGCCCTCTGTCGGGAGCACACCGCCGAAGAGAGTCCGACGAATCTGGATGGCGTCTACCCGGACTACGTGTTTCGAGTTGACCCTATCCCAGAAGCACGAACCAGCGAGCACGTGTAGGACACAGCCAACGGTTGGGCCGGTACTGCTGCTGTTGATCGGTACTCTCCTCATCCAACTCCCGCTCGGAGTCGCACATCTCAACGGCAACACCATCCTCTCTACTGAGCAGGATTACGACACCGTCGGCGTCGAGCGCATCCCGCTTGATTCGTACCTCGACGACAGGTGGACTCTTACGAGAGGAGCCGGCGCTTGCGGGTGTCGGGGACGCTCTTCATTTTCCAGTCGCGACGGGGTCCAACGATTTCATCGAGAAATCTGATTTCGAGCAGTAGCGTTCGGCAACATCCATCAGCGCTCGTGTGCGCCGGATATCAGCGACGTTGTGGAGCACGACCGCTTCGAAGTCGCCGGTCTGCCAGGCCTCGACGGCCTCGCTACTCGCTGCAAATGGATCGACTGTCCCGTGCCCGGCAGCGACGAGTTCCTCGTAGACTCCGGTGAGGCTGTTCTCGCTCGTGTTGAACCGTGCAGCGAACACCTCCATCACGTCGATGTACGGCAACTCAGCAAACGGCCATTCGCGTTCGTGATGGCTGAGCCGCGTTCGAAGAAACGGCAGATCGAACCCCCCGTTCCAGGTTTCGCCGTTGTACGCGACGAGTTTGACGTCTCGCTGTGCGATCGTGGCGTCGACGAACGTCTTGACGGCGTCCAACAGCGTGCCCTCATCGTCGTGAACCGAGAGCGTCACTGGTCTGGTGAGGCGCTCGTTTATGCGCTGTTCGATGTCTTTCGACCACGTGCTGCCGTCTGTGTTGAGGAACACTCGCGAGCCAATCTCGGCGTCGAAGCCGACGACGGTCAGTTGGTCGGTGGTCGAAAATCCCGTTGTCTCGATATCGAATGCGATCGTCGCGAGTGTGCTCATCTGTGTGTCTCGCTGGTCTCTTCGTCGGATGCCGGTTCGGTGTCGGGCTGTTCGTTGAGGCGGTGTTCGAGGGCTTCGAGACGATCCTCGTGATCTTCTAACGTGGCTTCCTGTTCGAGGTCGATGCTGAACAGCGCCGCCAGGAGTGGATTCCGGTGGTTCAACAGTCCACTCGCGTCGGCGTGCTCGCGAGCGTACTCGAACAGTCGGTCGAAGCGCGGCTGGTCACGACGCCGTAGTGCCCGGCGGAACTCCGCCCAGCGCTCTTCGATAGCCCGGAGGGCATCGCAGTACGTCGGGTTCGTACGGCCCATCGCTATCGGCCTCCGGTACCGGCCGCTGTCCACGCATCCAGTAGGGGATCTGTGGTGGTCGATATCGTTTCGCCGTCAGCTGTGACGCCCGTCCCGATACCCTCCGGAGTTGTCGTCGACGGCGCCGGCGTCACCGGTTCCACGCCGACCTGCGTAGCGCGCGCTGCGAGCAGCTGCCGCCAGTACGCGAACGTCGTCTGGTAGTACGCGCCGTCCTCGACAGGATAGACGAGCGTCTCGAAATCGTCGCCGACGACCCGTGGTCCCATCCGGGTCTGCTCACACTCCATGTGGTTGTCGGCGGCCGTCGCGACCGGCTCGGTGAATTCGTTACGTTCGTTTCGCGTAACGAGCACCGGGATGTCGTACCCATCGGCGTAGGTCCTCAACTGGGCGAGCGTTCGGGTCTGAAGGGTTTCTGCGTGCTTTCCTCTGAACGTGTCGTCGCTGCGGTACTGGACGTCGACGGCCGGTGCAACGATGAGCGAGGGGGTGTGTGGTGACGAGCTCTCGTCGCGACCCACCGGCTGTCTATCGCGTGTCCCAGTGTCGGTGGTCGAGTTCCGGATGGCTTGGTTCACCGCTGTCGGGAGATCACAGACGGCGCCGTAGTGCTGGGAGGCGGTGAACCCGCGTGCGACGTGGACGCGATCGAGCAACCGTTGACTGGGCGCGATCTGCGCCAGTGTGGTCGTCGTCGCGTGGCCGTTTGCGTCGACCCAGAAGGCGGGCCCGTCGTGCAGGAGGAGATGATCGAGTACCAATGACTGGACAATCGGGACGCCACGACCTCCCTCCACGTCAAGCAGGGTGATGCCATCCTTGAGGGAGGGCAGTAGCATCTCCTCCGTGGCTGGGTCGGCTTGGTCACCCAGAGACTGATTCCGGTCAGCGCCCCGTGTCGGCTGCTCCACTGCCAATTGATTCGACGGTGAGTGGTCTCCCATACACGACTCTATGTTCACGGCCTTCGATAAGCCGCGGCGTGGCGCTTCCGCGTTTCAGGGAAGGCTCGAGACTGGTGCTGACCTATCCTCAATCGCCGAGTTTCTACGGCCGTCCGACGGTTTCCGAGGTCGGTTCCGGGGACCGAATTCAGCCCGCATTGGAGATTTAATTACTACGATTGAAATACGCACGCAAACTGACCACGACCAGGTCGCGGGTATCGGCCTTCCGTCCGCTGTGGAGTTTCATCGCAAACAGCAGAGCCGGTTCCGGGATTTGCCCGTCGAGGTCGTCGGCGACGTCGAGTGAATCGATCGTACTGTGTTCGTGGAGATAGTGGTACAACCACTCTGCGTCCGTCTGTCGACACCGCATCCACGAGTGCCTCGAACTTGACTCTGCTCTCTCCAACTGGTTTCGTGTACTGGATCATCCGAATGTCGTACTCGTTTGAGACATCCTGCTCGAACTGTTTCCCGTATCCAAGGTCGCGAAGGAGAGTGTCGTAATCGTTGAGTGCAGTGTCCGAGATCACGGTGTCAATATCGGTCGTGAACCGTGTTTGGAACGCGGAAACTGCCCAGCCGCCAACGAGAACATACGGTCGTTCGGCGTCCTGTACCGCACGGTGCGTGTCGATGAGTTCGGATTGTCGCTCGGGGAGGCTCATTCTATCGCCTCTGCTAGGTCGTGCCCATCGCGCTGTGGTGCGATGCATCGATGTCCCTGTCATACTCGTCGGCGATAATTTCCAAGGCGGGCTCGTACGCGGGGCGATTCTCCATCATCTGGTCGACGACATCGTCCAACGGGATGACGGGGTTGCCGTCGACCTACTCGGCATCGATACCGTTGGTCTGCGGGAACAACACGTAATGGACGTTCCCGCTGACGTCGCTGCCCCTTGTCTGTTGGAGGCCGGCATCTCACCGATTCCGTAGCACTTCCCAGTAGATTAGGCCACGACAAAAACCTTCGTCGGCCATCCAATTCGGCCACAGTACGGTGGTTTGCATCCCCCGAGTGTCCGCTCAACCCCGCCTGTTCGCTCCTCGGTTCCGACTGATGCCGGAACACTCGTCACTCACGGGAAAGCGGGGGTATGCGCTCGTATCTCTATCACGCCGTCGATTCGTGGGTCTGTCCCGTCCGCTCTTCGATAATCCGTTCTTGCATCTCCCCGATTTTGACGAAGTGACAGAGTGGGTTTCCCGGATAGACAACCGGATTTTCGAGCACCCCAACGAGTAACCCTGTAAACGGGGCTTCGACGACAATCGCATCGGATTTGAATGGATTCGTGATCCGGCAGATTGTCTCCCCTTCGTGGACGAGATCACCCCGATCGTGGCGCATCTCGACGATGCCGCCGGCGTCAGCCCGGAGCCACGTCTTCTCGCTCCACCCCTCGATGACGGTCCGCCACCCCGGCCAGCGGACGGTCTCTTGTTGATAGATCCCGTACTCGGCGAAGACGCTTCGCACGCCGTCGAGGGCCTGGTCGATGAGTTCCCGTTCGAAGCGGTGGGCCTCGCCCATCTCGAGGGTGATCGTGGGGATGCCGTCCTCGGTCGCCTCGCGCCGGAGCATCCCTGCGGAGCCCTCACCGGCCATAATGAGGCTCGTTCCGAACGCTCGAGCGAGCCTAGCAGCACCTTCATCGTCCATATCGGCACGGACGTGGAACATATTGGTCCGGCCGCGGGTCGAAGTATGGAAGTCGAGGCCGAAGTCACACGGGGCGATGAAATTGTGGTAGATGCTGTGGGCGATTCGGTTCGAACTCGTACTGTTTTGTTTCCCTGGGAACGCTCGATTGAGGTCGCGCTCGTAAATCGGTAAATAGCGTTCTTGCGCCGTGAACCCCTGAACATTCAGTACGGGAAGACAGACGATAGTCCCGCAGACGTCCGTGTGATTCCACTCCTGAGCGACCTCACGCACGACTTCGATCCCGTTCAGTTCGTCGCCGTGGATGGCTGCGGAGAGAAACGCTGTCGGGCCAGGACGTGGCCCGTTGATAATCGTCACGGGGATCCGAACTGGGTCACCGAGATACGTCTCGCTCACCGTGTAGCGCAACTGCTGGGTCTCCCCCGGCTCGACCCGCCCACCGTCGTACGTGAATGGTTCCGGCTGGTCGCTCATCGACCCAGAACTTGGACGGCTTACGAATTAAATGAGGCGAATGGGTGTAACTGTCTTGCACGCCCGCCGAACCGGTAATAGATGATACCGATGACCTAGACGGGAGGAAACTCCTATGACAAGCGCTTCTCCCGACCCATCACAGTCGGACGGGATGACGGGGACGACGCGGTCTGCGAGCGTCGATTGTGCTCAGACTGCAACGGGAGCGTGCCGTGTTGGTGTGTTGAGTCCACATAATAGCAAGGAGACCAAAGCGATCCTGAATGCTGTTCGCGTTTTAGGTCACGAACCGGTCTGGATTCGCGATGAGAACGTTAGTTCGTGGATCGAGAACGGCAGCGTCCAACTTTCGCCGCAGGTTGACGTGCTCGTCAACCGGTTGTTGCTCACAAAAAGCGACCAACAGCTCGAAGACCTCCAGCTGGCCGCACTCTATGCCGACACCACACCCGTTGTGAACCCACCGCAGGCAGTCGCAAACACGCTCCACAAGTATCGGGCGGGGACGAAACTCGCCGCTGCAGGGCTCCCGGTACCCGACGCCTACTTCGGCCGATCACCGCGAACGTTCGAGGAGTGGCCGGAGCATCTGCCCGACGAGGCCGCACACAAACACACGATCGGTACCAACGGACAGCGAATGTCCGTAGTCTCCCAGAACGAGCCTGTCGGTCCGACGATCGACGACGAGCAATCGTTCGTCCAAGAGTTCCTCGAGGAACGTGGCGTCCGTCCCTCCGATGTCCGGGTGTACGTCGTCGGTGACGATATCGTCGGTGCTATGCGACGCCACGCTCCGGACGGTGACTGGCGGACGAACGTGGCTCTGGGCGGTGAGGTCGAAGGCATAACGGATGAAATCGGGTCGGAACCCCGCCGACTCGCGCGTGAAGCGACACAGGTGCTCGGATTAGACATCGCCGGCGTCGACCTGATGTCAATCGATGGATCGTGGTATATTCTAGAAGTCAATGCCACGGCGGGTTTCAAAGGACTCTTTTCGGCAACTGGGGTCTCTGCGGCACCGCACATCGCCCGACTGGCGATCGAACGCCTCGGCGGGTCCGTCGAGGACTCCGCGATCAGCGACCTCGAATCAACCCTCGACGATTCTGTTCCGGACTGCAAGCCACCACTCGTCGAGGACCTGGGAGAAGAGGACGTACTCGGTTATACGACGCGTATCAGGATTCACGGCCGGGACGGAACAGAGAAAGTAGTCGCCAAGTCAGACACCGGTGCGAAGCGAACGAGCATCGATACCGACCTTGCCGGCCAAATCGGGGCCGGCCCGATGGTCGGAACGACACAGGTGCGTTCGGGGACCGTCAGTGGGACCGAAACACGCCCACTCGTCGACGTGGATCTGTGTCTGAACGGGAGTTGGCGGACCGTCACGGCCAGCATTATCGATCGGTCCGAGATGACCTATCCAGTCCTTCTCGGACGTGACGTACTCGAAGCCTACACGCTCGACATCAGCCAGACAGTCGAGGAATAACCCTATGCAGAGAAGCCGAACCGTCGATGGACTTCGGAGCGATGAACCGCCTCCGGAGCGAACTCTCGCTCCCAACCCGCCACTCCCGGTACAGCCGGGCGTATTTGCCCGTGCGGGACACAGTGACGTCCTTCAACTATGTCCGTAACGAGACGAGCCGTCCTGAAACAACTCGCCACAGCAAGCGATGCAGTCCAGCGAGAGACGACGACAAAGGCGGCGCTCGCAGCGACGCTCGATACCGACGAAGGGACGATTGAATCCCATCTAGATGGACTCACAGCGTGCGAACTGGTCCGAACGTACCCTGACGGTCGGGTCAGAATAACGATCACCGGCGAAGAGCTACTGGCTCTCGATACCGATGAGCTGGTGATCGTCGATTCGGAGTAAAGAGTTTTCAGCCGATTGAGAGGCCAGTATTTATCGGTTCCCCACATAACAGTCAGTATAAATGGAGGTACCCACTACCGATGTCTGATCGAAGTACAACCCAATCCGACGACGAGAGTGACGAGGTCCAGTACGATCCAAATTCCGGCCGGTATGATGTATACGAATGCTCCGACCCCGATTGTGATAACGTCGTTCTCGTTGTTGGACGCGACGACCCACCGATGTCCTGCCACGATCGACCAATGAAGCGGGTTACGGAGTTGGATATGAGCGTGAAACCCCCGGACGTGAGACAGGTTCTCCTCCAGGCGTTCGGTCTTCCAAAGGCCGGACTGGATATCTGTCTGTGCGTTATCGGTGAGGGACCCCTCTCGGCGAACGAAGTCGCCGAGCAGCTCGGGTATGACCGAAGTACGGTCACGCGGTATCTCAACAAACTCGTCGAACTGGGATTGCTCAGACGGTCCGAACTCAATCGCGAGGGTGGCGGCGTCGTCAATGTGTATCACTCGGTCGACCTCGAACGAATGCGCCGCGAGACGCTCATTGGGTTCTACGTCTGGGCTGGGGAGGCAGCCTCTCTCATTGAAGATGCGAACCTGACGAAACAAGACTACCTCAACGAGAATCCCGACCGAGAGCTGCCGGATGTCTTCTGGGAGTCATTCCTGGATGAGTAGCCCAGTAACAAGGCCAGTCGGTACCTCCCCGAGTTAACAGGTCGTCTGCCTCTACGCGAGCAATTCGCTCGCGAGCACGATCACTCCGACGATGGCGAAGATGACGCCCAGCGCCGGCTCCATAACTTCGCTAGGGACGTACTTTCCGACTCGGGTGCCGATCGTTCCGCCGATCAGGACCCCAGGAATCGACCAGGCCACGACGTACCAGACGGGCGTGGCGGCCAGCGCGTGGACGGCTGCGCCGGCAATCGCGGCCACCGCAAGGACGAACACGCTCGTCGCGATTGCCACCCGTGGGGGCAGGCGACACCGGACGATCAGCTGGGTTGTCGTGATTTCCGGGAGGCCGGCGCTGATCAGCCCTGTAATGAACCCGCCAGCGGTCGCCAGGCCGAGGCCGGGCGGACGCCAGCAGGTGTCGTAGGTGTACGTCTCGCCGTCAGTCGTCTCGATGGTCGTCGTTCCGCGTCCGGTGTTCTTCCGTTTCAAGAACTCACCTTCGCACTCGCCCGGGACGCACTCCTCGGGCGGATCGTAGTAGACGAGGAACGCGCCCAGGAGGAGGAGCCCGGCACCGAACGCTATCGTGAGGAGCGCCGTCGGCACGACGTGGGCGGCGAGCGCCCCGACCACGACGGCTGGGACCGCACCGAGTAAGAGCCACTTCGCCGTGGCGTAATCGACGACCCCTTGTCGGACGTAGTTCAGCAATCCGTTGCCCATCCCAAACACCTCCGTCAAGAGCCCCGCTCCGATTGCCTGCGAGGGGGACAGCCCGACGAGCAACATGAAGAGCGGACTGAAGAACAACGCACCGGAGACGCCCGAAGCGAGCGCGACCAGCGAGAAGAGGATCGAAGCCGGGAACACCCACCAGTGGGCGAGGAACTGGTCCACCGGAAAGCCAGCCGGAACTGGAAGCGATTGTAATGCGACCGTCCCAAGCTCGATGCCAGTCCCCAAGCCGAGCATCGGTAAGGTAAGCACTCCCGATAGTCCGATGACACCACTGAATGCGAGAACGGTAGACCGAGTCATACTCGAAGACTCCAGTGGGAACGTCGTTCCTTCAGAGACATAGTTGTCTCAGGTGGCTGGTGATTCTGGTTCCAGAGAAGTAGCCCACTGTCATTCTTATTGGGACCGCCGGGTTGTGCGCCCACGCCCGGAAGATATGGCGATTGCCGAGGTACTCGTCGGTGAACAGCGGGTGATACTCCTCTACGATGTCGTCTAACTCGAGTAACGGAAGTCGGGACATATGTCTCTGGATAGTATAATTGGTGGAATCGTGGGTCTTGCGAGTACGTTCGCGTAGGGTTGCGACTCGGTGTCCTCTTACGCGAGGATGCCAGCTCCGAGGAAAGCACCGAGAACGACGCCGTAGATGACGTGAACGGTGCCGAACATCATTATCATACTTCTATCGGGCTCCATACCGAGGACCATCCGCATCCAGAACATCATCCCCCCGATCATAAGGACGATGCCGTAGACGAGCCCGAGACCGATGGCGACGCCGATGGAGCCGAGACTAAGCCCGAGCAGCGGAACGCCGACCGCGAACACCGCGCCAGCGACGATGCCGTAGACGAAGTGCAACGCCATCCCCGGCATCGCGTAGTCCTCGGGTTCGCCGCCAGCGAACTTCGCGACGAGCGCTGCCGTCGGCGGCGGCCCGCCGTCGCCCATCATCATCGCGATAGTCATAACGATCGTTGCAACCACGCCGCCAGCGAGACCGGCAATAACTGATGCCATAAGTTCAGTTCTATCAGACGCAAGATGACTACTAAACCACGATGCGGCCGTTGAAGAGAGACGCACACCCGCGAAAGCGTCTGAAACTGTCGACACGGAGCGTCTGATAGATTCACATAGAAAGATAGAATGAAGCTGACAATATGTGTAATCGAGGACTGATCTGCCTGCACTCGCGTGGCCGGTCAGTGCCAGTATCTCGGTCAGAGTCGATTATTACAGCGGTAGCGAGTCGAAAGCCCACCGGCTTTAGCCGTGTGGAGGATGTCAGGGGCGAGCAATATGCGACGACCTACTGTTTCGAGAACTGCGCGTGCGGCCATCGATTGTGAGGGCACCTACGATTCCCGAGTGCGTCGGGCGACGCGGGACTTTTGCTATTCGACTGAGACATCTGACATATGGCGTCAGATTCCACAGAGCAGCACGAGTACGAAGTCGTCGTGGTCGGTGGCGGCCCCGCCGGAATGACAGCAGCCCTATACAGCACGCGACTCGGACACGATACGGCCGTCGTTTCCCGTGGTGGTGGACGGGCGGCGATGATGCAAGAGGTCCACAACCTCCTGGGTGTAAAAGAGGAGACGAGTGGTGCAGAGTTTCTCGGCATCGGGCAAGAGCAACTCGAAGCATACGGGTGTGATATCCACCGCGATATGGTCACGACCTGTGCGCGGCCCAACTCGGACGGCATCCGACTATCGGGTAACAGCGCGGAGTACGAAGCCGACCGTGTCGTTCTCGCGACCGGGTTCAACGACGTTCGGCCGGAGCCGCCACTTCCCCGGACCGGCCGGGGGCTCCACTACTGTCTGCACTGTGATGCCCATATGTTCGTCGACGAGCCGGTGTACGTGATGGGACACGCCGAGAGCGCCGCCCACGTCGCGGCCATCATGCTGAATTTCACCGACGAGGTCGACCTGCTCACCCGAGGTAACGACCCCGAGTGGAGCGAAAAGACTACCGAGATGCTCGAGAACCACCCGATCGACGTCGTACACGACGACGTCTCGGGGGTCCAGAACGGCGAGGACGGCTGGCTGAAAGCCCTCGAGTTTGCGGGCGGCACCGTTCGTGAGTACAAGGGCGGATTCGCGATGTACGGCGCCGAGTACAACAACGGGCTCGCTAGGGAGCTCGGGTGTGACATCAACGACGACGGCACGATCGAGGTGGACGACCACGGGCGGACGTCAGTCGACGACGTCTACGCCGTCGGCGATTGTACGCCGGGACACAATCAGATTCCAGTCGCACTCGGTCAGGGTGCAAAAGCCGGCATCGACGTTCATTTCCAGCTCCGAGACTTCCCACGGGACCCCGAGCTCCTCGAGGAGCAGGGGCCAGTGCGTTCTGAAGAGGTCCCGGGGATCCCCGACGAACTGCTTGAACAGGCCGTTGATTTCCACACGTACGGCGAGTGAGCTGCGTCCGTCGACCGCCTCCACCAATTGGTGCCCTAGTCGGTCGCAGTGAAAGCCGGCAGCTCTCCGATAGAACGCAGGGAGAACTCTTCCGGAGTCGTCATTTAGCTGGTCGTTGAACGCGGCCTGCGTGTGCGCGTTCGACTCTTGCGCCAACTCGACGCGCGCCAGAACATCCGATCCACCGACGGAACCGAGGGCAACCAGATGAATGCCGATTCGAGCTGGTCGAAGGACTATTCCGTCGGGGTCGACCCGTCGTCCCTCTATACATTTGAGCGATTACATAAAGTACCAATTGACGTGTGTGAGCGAGCCGCACGACCGCTCAAGCGTTAATCCTCTCTCGCCCGTTTTATTCACTAATGGGATTCACTCGACGACGCCTCTTGACGATAGTCGGTCTCAGTGCGCTCGCGGGGTGTACCAGCGGCGCAGACCCTAAATCAGAAGGAGCGCCGGCCACGACAGCAGAGTCGAGTGCTGCCGGATCAACGTTGGTCACCGATGGCGCCGTCCCGACTGCCAAAGAGACTCTGACACTGCCGATGGATCCCAGCGAACTCGAATCACTCGCGGTCTCGGGTGGTCCACCCAAAGACGGGATTCCATCTATCGACGATCCTTCGTTCGTCGGACCTGACGACGCCGATTTTCTCAGCCCCGGTGATCCCGTGTTCGGCGTCGCACTAAACGGTGACGTCAAGGCATACCCACAGAAGATTCTCGTTCAACACGAGATCGTCAACGACCGCCTCGGTGACCTCCCCGTCGCAGTGACGTACTGTCCACTCACCGGGACCGTCCAAGGGTTCGAGCGTGGGGAGACGACGTTCGGCGTCTCCGGCCGTCTGATCAACAACAATCTTGTTATGTACGATCGGGCCACTGAGGCCTGGTGGCCCCAGATCCTCGCTACGTCGATCCCCGGGCCGTGGAATTCGGCCCCTGGAACCAGATCGCTGCGGGAGTTCAGACTCGTATGGACGACTTGGGAGCAGTGGCAAGAACTCTATCCCGATACGCAGGTCCTCTCGACGGAGACAGGTTTCGCCAAAAACTACGGCAGAGACCCGTATGGGTCATATAATCCGACTAGAGGGTACTATTCCAACGAGAACACGCTCTTCGAAACGCTCGAAGAAGACGACCGGTTCAGCCGGAAACGCGTGTTTATGGGTGCCCGGACTGCAGACGGGGCCGTCGCGTTCGACAAATCGACGCTCCTCGAGGAACGGATTATGACGGGCGAACTGAGCGAGACGCCGGTCATCGCAGTCGCCGACCAGCGCCTGGATACCGGGTACGTCTACCTGAACCCCGACGAACGGACAGTTACCACTGACGGCAGTACGGTGTTGATTGGTGATTCCTCGTACGAACCGGACGCCCTGCCACTCGCTGGGATCCACACGTTCGATGCGATGTGGTTCGCCTGGCACGGATACTATCCCGACACCAATGTCTACGCGTAACAACTCCCCGCTCGGGTTGCTCTGGGCTGCCGCCTCACGAACTCTCGAGGCCGCGACAGAGGTATTTCGCCGCCCTGATGCGACGCTCGTCGTCGTCGGGACGGCAGTCGGATATCTCTTGATCTATCTCTACGCACTTGGGCACCTCGCACCGGGTATCGGCGGGTTTGACGTGACCGTCGTCTCTGGAGCTCTCAGGAAGTTCTTTCAGCCGGAGCTCGGTCCGTTTTCGTTCACTCCCGTCGCTCGCGTGTCGGTCGGCCCAGTGACCTACTTGTTTTCGCTCAATACGGTCTTAGGTCTCGGTATCGCAAGCTTGGTCGGTCTAAACCTCGGTCTTACGTATCTCGCGTGGCGTCAGCCCGCGGCCTGCGGAATTGGGTCCTCATCGTCCGGATTTCTCGCGAGTATTCCGGCGGTTCTGTCGGGAACCGCCTGCTGTGGACCTGTCGTCCTCATCGTCCTCGGAATCCAAGCCTCGGGCATCATCGTGACAGCATTCCAGTTCCTGTTGCCAATTGCCGTCGTGTTGTTGCTCGGGAGCCTCATTTTAGTCGGTCGACAGATCGACTCGGCAAGACTCTGAACAGCGTATTGTCCGCAATTCAGGAGCGTTATCGGGATCATCAGTCAACCTCCCGTCCTGACGTTCACAATATCCATAGACAATCCGAACGATGTTAGCTGTCTCGACCCCGTCAGACCGACTCTTCGGACTCGTCGTTACGGCAGTTCGTCGCCTGCCGCAACGCACCAAGATCAGGCTGTTCGGCAGGACTGCGAGCCGACCACGCGAACTGGATGACGCGATCGGCATCGACGACGAACGTAGCACGGCGCGGGACGTCGCGATGGTTCTCGAATTCCTCCGTTAGTGCTCCGTACGCTTGGCTCACCTGCTCATCGGTGTCCGATAGGAGAGGAAACTGGATGTTGTGTATGGCTGCGTACTCGCGGTCGGCGTAGGCAGCGTCTGATCCCACACCGAGGACAACGACACCGTCCAAGAGCGTGAGCCAGTCGGCGTCGCGTAAGGAACACCACTGGTCGGTACACGCCGGGTGGAAATCAAATGGATAAATAACGAGAACACCGTCCAGCCTCGGTCCGTGTACTCGGGAAGTCCGTGCGTTTCGATCGTCCCAGCGGCCGCTCCCGGGAGCGTGAAATCCGGTGCCCCCTGTCCTCTGCGCATCATATGAACTAGTATCGCGACAACAGACATCAAGAAGTGGAGAGTGTACAATGGAAGCACACAGAAGCGAACGGCGGCCTATTGTTCGAGTCGGACCCAGTCGTCGTCTTCGAACGGCGGTTCGTACTCGATATCGAGTCGGTCGTAGACGGTTCGGGGAATACTGATGTCCGCGAGATAAAGCTCCCCTGTGGGGGCATTGAGTCCCGTTTTCGGAAGGGCGAGGGTGACCGTCCGATCCGGCGCAACTGCCTCGCCCAGCGGTTTGCCGGCCGTGGCGTCGATACCGGACGGGACGTCGAGTGAGACAGTTGGACCAGATAGGTCATTCATCCGGTCGATATACGCATCCGCCGGCGGCCGGACGTCACTGCTGAGTCCGTAGCCGATCAGCGCGTCAACGATGGTCGTCTGTCGGTCGGCGTCAGCAAGTGATTCGACACCAGAGGTGACCGAGATACCCATCTGGTCGAGAATGTGGTACTGGTGAGCCGCCGCACCACTCAATTCCTCGGACGGTCTGTCCAAGATCACCCGAACGGGGATATCGCGATTGGCGAGGTGTCGTGCACAGGTGAGCCCACCACCGCCGTTCCCACCGTTCCCAGCGACGATTACCACGTCGACCTCTCGAACGTCACGTACGTGCCAGGCGAGTATACGACCCGCGTTCTCCATCATCTGGAGCAACTGTAACCCGACATCCTCGACGGTGACGCGGTCGACGTCTCGCATCTCGTCGGCGGTCACCGCGGTGACCGACTGCCCAGCCGCCGTGTGAAACGAATTCCGGGACATATCTCACCTATGGCGGAGCAGGGGCAAATATATCGCCAGTGGTGTCCGAAGCGTTCGAAACGCGTCTTGTCTCCGACGCGGCTGCTCACAGTTGTCAATGGCACGCCATTCCTCTTTTATAGCTGCACATTCAGAACGTGCTCTCCCGGGCGCAGTTCCAAGTATAGACGACCCGACCTTCGGCACGGAATTCCTCGGAGACGATGACGACAACGTAATCGTCGTCGAAACCACGTCTTCGCGGGCGTGTCCGGGACGGACCCTTAGCGATCACGATATCGTCTACCACCCTTCTGTGCTGTTGTGGAACGGGATTGCAGACCCGGCCAATGCTTATGCGCTTTTTCACCTGACTACTGAACGGGGCGTCTCGTCATACGCTCCCCCTCTCCCCTTGAATGATGAGCGACGATTCACGCCTCGGCGTGTGCCCGGACTGCGGTCACGATATCCGGTTAATAAAAGAGCTGATCGCATACGAGCGGTCGGACGATACTATCGGTGTCTTTGTCGAGTGTCCTCGTGTACACCGGTAATTGCTCCACGGTAGCGGAGCCATCTGTTCCGCGTTCTACTGGGACGAGTGTGAAAGCGAATCGAACACCAGCGCAGACGGTTATTACTCTCCAGGATGGATAACTAATGGATGAACGAAGTCGATTTTTTGGTCATCGGATCCGGTTCCGGCTTGGATGTCGCGAACGCCGCAGCCAACCGCGGCCAATCCGTTGCAGTCGTTGAAAAAGGCCCGCTCGGCGGGACGTGTCTCAACCGCGGGTGCATCCCGTCCAAGATGCTGCTCTACCACGCAGACGTATTCGAGACGGTCGAGAGTGCCGACGCATTCCATATTGACGCAGAAATAACTGATGTGAACTTCGCGGAGATGGTTCGCGAAGTCAACGAGGACGTGAGTGCCGACGCAGACTCTATCCGGAAAGGCCTCCGTTCCTCCCCACAACACGATCTCTACGAAGGTGAGGGACGATTCGTCGACGAACGAACGGTCGAAATTGTCAGTGGCGAGGACGAAGGGGCCCAAATTCGAGCCGAAACAGTGTTGATTGCTGCCGGGACGCGGCCGGCAATCCCCGGCATCGACGGAATCGACGACGTGGACTACCTCACCAGTACCGAAGCGTTGCAGTTGGAAACCCCACCGGACCACCTCGTAATCGTCGGAGGCGGCTACATCGCCGCCGAGCTCGGTCACTTTTTCGGGACGTTCGGGAGTGACGTGACGATTATCGGGCGACGACCGAATCTCCTCCCGGAAGCCGACGAGGAGGTCGCCGAGGCGTTCACTGACCGATACGCCGATCGATTCACCGTTCATACCGGATATGCGGCGACAGCTGCCTCGGAGAGCGGTGGTACTGTGACTGTCGAAGCCCACCCTTACGAGTACGGAGAAGACGGCGGGATACGCGAGGATGATTCGGTGACTGTGACGGGAGATACGCTACTCGTGGCCGCTGGCCGCACTCCGAACACCGATCTACTCAATCTCGATGCGACAGCAGTCCAAACAGACGAACGAGGCTTTATCGAGACCGACGAGTATCTTCGGACGTCCGCTGAGGGAGTCTGGGCACTTGGAGATATCGTCGGCGAGTATCTTCTGAAGCACAGTGCGAACCACGAGGCACAGGCCGTCGCTCGAAATCTCTTCGGCGACGACCTTCAGCCGGTCGACTACACTGCGATGCCCTTCGCTGTGTTCGCGTCACCAGAAGTCGCTGGGGTAGGTGCACACGAATCTGAGCTTCAGGAAGCCGGCACGGAGTATGCGACGCGGACCTATCGGTACGACCAAACAGCACGCGGAAGTGCTATGAAAGCCGACGGCTTCGTCAAAGTCATCATCGACTTGGAAGGAGAGATTCTGGGCTGTCATATCATCGGACCCGAAGCCTCCGACCTCATCCAAGAGGTTGTCGTCGCGATGAAAGCCGGGACGGGGGCAGTCACTGATATTCGTGAATCTATTCACATCCATCCTGCGCTCTCGGAGGTGATTCAGCGGGCGTTCTCGGGGCAGTTCTCCCGAGGCGGCCACTCGCACTGAGCCCACCGGGCTCCTTTATAGGCTGAACAGGCGCAATACCACGGCGTTGAGTGGTCTGCGCTAGTTGTGAATATCCAATAGGGGTGCCAGCAGACGGCGAGTGAAGCAGTGCAGTAATCCAGTTTCAAGGGCTTCCATATCCAGCAAGAACGGTGTTTGCTCGTATTCAGCAGTTACAGTGACCACTCCACGCCGTGGATACGCGCCGTCACTTGGGAGAGCATCAACGTTCGACAGCACTCTGAGTTTCAGAATACTGGCGTTTAAGTGACAGGCAACCCTATTAATGGATAGGAATCGGTCGGAACGGAGCGGATTCCGAACCGTCCTATGGAGGCGGCCTGTCCGCCCGCGTAACGAGGCAGTATCCGAAAGGGCAATCGGTGAACGCCACATCCTCGAAGGGTGTGCCAACGTGCCGACTGCCCAAAGCGAACCAGACGATACCCCTGACTCTGCTGACGCCTGCACAACGAGGCGGTCATCGAGTGCGATTCCGCACCGTTCTCGATAGCGGTCGCAGAGCCGAGGAGATCTTGCAGTTCATCGTCCTGATCAGCGTTGTCGGACGGTGCTTTGTAGGTCATATCCCCTCGATGCTCGCTGGGTCAACTCGACGAGTGCCCATTCGGGCTCTTCGTCGGCTTCCGAGGTCCCATCAGAGTTGACAATGCACTCGCCGTTTGCGAGGCAGTTAGCTCGCCCTTGGCCGGCTGCAGCGGCCGCTGCAGCTGGCTGAACTTGGTTTCGGGGGTGTTTGCACCAGTGTCGATCAGATCGAGTTCGTTGAGGTACGCCTCAGATTTCGTGCAGCGCGTCACTCGTCATCCGCGAAAAAGCGCTTTGTACGGGTCCACATCGTTTGTGTGGCTGATTCGCTCTCTTCGACGTCGTCACTGGCAGCGTCGCCGGTGTCGCCGATGTCTCCCTGATCACTGCGCTGCTCTTCGGATTCGCGCTCAGCAAGCGTTTCCTGAAGCTCACGAACTGTCGATTCCAACGTGTTGATGCGGTCGTTCTTCTGCGCAAGCAGCCCCTCAAGTTCGGTGACGCGCTTTTTGAGGAGTTGATTCTTCTCGCTCAGGTACGGCTGCGCTCGCTGTCCTCTCGATGGTGCACTGGCACTGTTATGGCCTTGGACGTCATCTTCCGTCTCTTGGCTCTGTGCGGCAGCGGGTTCATAGAACTCCGAGGTGCCGGCAATCGCCCGTTCGATGGTCTTCTCGCCGTAGGTCGAGCCCTCAGCGTAGTGGACGTCGTCCCATTTCTCGCGCATCAGCCCTGACTGCCGGAAGAAATGATCCATTTGTTTGGCATCGCCGCCGGTCCAGAAGGCAAGCAGAGCACAGAGCGCCATATCCGCCTCGGAGTGGCTCTCATAGCCCAGCGTATTCCCATTCCAGAGCCGCTCGAATTTCTCCCCGTTTCTCGCATTTTTCGCCTTCTCGAGGAGTTCCTGATCATCGAGCGCACTGTCTTGCGCTGACTCGCGGGCAGGGGCATCACCTCCAGTTTTGTGTGTTTGCTCAACGGGGTCTTCTTGGACGTACTCACGATGGAGTGCGTCGAGCGCATCCTGTCGCGTCGCGATCCTCGATGGTGTTTCGGTGACGTGCTCGCCGGTCACCGTGAAGAATCGCGCGGTATCGTACATCTCGATTGTCCCTTTCCGGTTTCGCCCATCAGGGAGTTCACCCCGTATGAGTACGTGAAACCCGGTTCCCGACGGCGAGCGTTCTGTGTAGGAGTCAAGCCGGTCGATGATATCTGCTGCTGTCTCCGCGACGGCGCCAGTGTCCCGATCGCGACAGTCATCCAGATCCACGCCGACGAAGGGATCATCCTCAGTGAAGACGAAGCCAATTCCATCAGCATCTCCTGACTCGGCGCCTGCAAGCGCGTCCTCGAAGGATGCCCACGTTTGCGCATCCGTTGCGGAGGCGAACTCGCCCCGCCCGGGCGTGATTGGAACTTTCGTCGGCTTTCCGTCGCGCTCCTGTTCGCGCCAGCAGATCCACTGGTCGTATTCGATGAGTGCCGTCGGAAGGACCGACGTCTCAAGTGTATATTGGGTAGTCATATTTCTAGAGTGTCCTCTTCAGCGACCTCGATCCCTTTCGGGGTCGAGGATAAACTCTCACCTGCTGTGGGCCATCGATTCAAAACCGCGGTTCCAACGGGGTACCCCCTGTCTATACTAGTTGGTTTTTGCCGTAACGGGGATGCCACTTCCGCGGAAGTCTGGATCGAGAACGTCCAAGGGGAGCGCACGGCAACGCTCCACCGCTTCATTCGCGTTACGGCAATCTCAGCGGATGGCGTAACACGACGCTGTCTGTCGATTTCGTAGATTTCGGAGCTAACGTTGCTGTCGATGCCGTAACACAGAGAGAATCCCCCGGTATACTGCCTGAGGTTGCTGTACACGCCAGAATGGCACGGATCCGTGAGCGCCACCATTACTCATCCACACTCCGGTGACTGTCGAGTGCGAGTCCCTCGTAGTATCGAACAGGGTCGCCATTGTCGCGACGGGTCGTTCGCTCGAATGTGATGTGATTACTGAGCCGGCGAGCAAACCAGGATTTGCTATCTGGATCGAGATCATTTTGTTCAGCCCAGTGGTCGTAGCGCTCGTAGACCGCTCTCGAAGTCACCGAGCTTTCAGCGTCCTCGATGAGGTAGAGGTCTACGAACCGCTCAACGACTGCATCCGGATCATCTGCGATCTCTTCGATCGGCACTAGATCTGATTGCTGGGTGACTTCACTCTGTGTGCCCGCAGAGTCCACATCTTCACCCGTTGTCTGTCTCGAATAGTGTTTCTACAGAGTGGGTTTCTCCGGCGTCGTAGACCACCGGTTCATCTCCGTTGGAGAGGATGACGATCGCGTAGGACTCGGGACCGTATTCAGGTGTCGGGAGTTCGACTTCAGGGACGAATGGTTTCTTAATACGCACCCAGTCGGACTCAAACACGTCTTTCGAGTCGTAGACATACTGCTCACCGTGTTCGTACACGACGTGCTCATCCGCTGCGTAATCGTAGCTATAGGTGGCTGGAACGCGGTCTTTCGATGCATCCGCAAGTGACGAGAGACGGACGTACTCAGACCCAGCGCTATCTGTGAGTACAAGCTCGCCATCTTCACGTTCCCAGACTGTGCGTCTTGTGTCAGTCTCACCGGCGGTGGGTCTGACAGCCGTTACGCCACCTTGTTCGGTCGCTCCACCGCCGACCGCGAGGTTCTCGTCGTGAGTATAGAACCGATTTTTGCCGCTAGAGAGTTGCTGAACCGGCGGCGACAGAATTCGCTCAACCCGTTCAGCCCAGTACGTTTCCGTCTTGCCGGGGCGGACCACGAACAGCGGAATGTGTTCACCGTCCTGGGCTTTTCTGAGGTTGGTGAGCACCTTCACTGGATTATCTGGCGTCGTAGTTTCGGCCTCAATAGCAAATGGTTCGTCAAGATCGGGATGTGTCGCCTTTGCGTCTGGCTGTTCGTTGCACAGAATCAGACAGTGGCCGAAATAGTGCAACGAGATAGGC
This sequence comes from Halobellus sp. H-GB7, assembly GCF_030848585.1. NCBI lineage: Archaea > Methanobacteriati > Methanobacteriota > Halobacteria > Halobacteriales > Haloferacaceae > Halobellus > Halobellus sp. H-GB7. Next base: position 74,449 of record NZ_JAVDDW010000011.1, read on the forward strand.
AAGATCTACAGACATCAGGGCAGAGTCCCTCGGGATTTGATCTCGGAGTGGTTGACGTTCTAGCCCGTTTCGATATATTTTGAAACAGCGTCACGTGCTCACGCCCATAGTTATGTGAGGACTTCCGGTCATACTCCATTTTGGTTCCGAGAACGCCAGTTTCTAGGCTTCCATCTGGTGTCTCAACCTTTTCACCTTTGAACTTATAATCCTCGAGTATTGCCCGAGTGTGCGATCCGCCTCTGTAGGCATCCTTTCCAATCACGATTTTGTCATCTGATTTCTTTGTTGTCTTTAGCTCAGAGACGCTGGCCGTGATCTTCCTTGCCGCTTTTTTTTTTCGGTATTGTCAGATACACTGTATCTGATAACATCAAATGAATGCTACACGTACGCCAATGTGAAGTTTCCCCAGTATTAGGTTACTATAGAGTACTTGATACGATTTTTATTTCACGTTTCTCGAAAGCGAATCAGACGTAAATCGCCTCGGAGTCAAGCCCCGAGGCGTCCCGTTTCCACGACGCGCTTTGCAGATACCGAATGGGTATCCGCAGGGAGCGCTTCCCTCAACGAGCGAGCGGGTCCTTAGATCCTGAGCGAAGTAGGGGATGGTAGTTTACAACCATCCGCTGATACTGTCAGAGATGTCATCAACAGTGTCAGAAACACCATCAATAAGATCCTGGCCAGACTCAGCGAACCATTCGGAGGCGCCGTATTTGATGTCATTGCTGAGTCCTTGACCGCTAATACGGAGTGTGTCTTCTTCTAGTGCTGTTTGAGCGGCTTTACCTGGGTCTGAACTAGTGACAATTTCACGGAACTTCTGTTCAGTCGTGTAGATATTCGCATCGGTATCATCTCGCGGGAGAAGTGCATATTCTTCAATCTCTCCATCCGATCCAGTGGAGACGTACACAGCAAATTCGACATCCTCACGGTCACTTGATCCAGGCTGATGCATAAAGTAAAGATTCACTTGATCACCAAAGACAAGTCCGCGGATCGCCTCAGGTATTTGATCACGAACGAGTTCGATATTTGTCTCATAATTTTCCAAGAACTGTGGAAGCAGCAGCTGAGACCCACCTGATGTAATCGCAGTCTTGTGACCTTGCAGAATCTCTTGGAATCCAGAGATTGCTGCCACGTTTGATATCGCCACCTGCTTGACCGTCTTTGGCCCTTCGCCTGCTAACTGGTAATCATCTGGATCAATCGAACTCCAGTCCTGTATCGTATCCGTGTGTGATCGCAGCGCGTTGTACTCATCGGTGATTGCATTTAATACGCGCTGGCGGTTCGCTGTTGACGGCGACGAATAATAGGTGTCTGCAGCTGTGGCAACATTCAACGCACTCTCTGCTAGCTTTTGATTTTCTTCGGCCGCATCACTACTAGCCGACTTATTGCCGCCACGTGCTGAGGCGGGGCCATCGATAATCATCCCTTGATCATAGGTCCGAGCAATCTGTGATCTCGCCCGGGTATCTTCATACCATTTTAGAGTTAGTGCATCACCGACAATCCCTTTCGTGACGAGATCTGTTGTAAATAAGAATAAGTCACGTAGCTTGACATCAGCTAGGTTTTGCGGACCCCCGAGAGGAAGACTGTCTCGGAATTGCTCTAGAAGCATCTCGTCTGTTAACTGAAATCGATCAGCAAATCGAGTATATATCCCAATCCGGATGTTCGCGTGACGCCGGAGAAAGTCAGCTTCGTACCGCGTCAATTGTCTGTTTGATTGGGCAGTTGCCCGTGACGAAAACGTCAGTACACCCAGACCACCGACGCTCGTTTTGAGTAGTTGCCGCCGTGTTAGGGAATCACTCATATGTCAACTACCCAGCCTGTGAGTCCACTTGAATTATTCGTCACTAGACTAGAGTAGGGTCAGATCAACCAACAGACGAAACCGAACGGCAAGTGCTGTCCGATAGTTTTGACGAGCCGCGTTCCACGAACGATTCGCCACCAATCAGTCCACGATAGCGGTAAAAAGCCCCAGTCCAAGGAATATCAATATCCCGACCAGCACGAGCAGAATAGAAAGTGCGAGGAACAACCGGGTGCCCTGAATCAACATCAAAATTGGCGCTACGAGTCCTGCAAGTATCATCGTTAACTCAACACCGCCGTCTTCTATACCACCATCAGTCGTGTCAAGTATCATTATCGACAGGGTCCAAATTGACAAGAAGTTTATAAACCCATAGATGATGTTGAGACGGATGGTAAACAAGGGGCTCGGAAGACCCGGCATCAGAGGAGTTGTTTCTGGAGGGAGCGCCCCTTGGACAACTTGCAATGGTTTAGCTGGATAGGAGAGAAGGGCGCCCACAGTAGAAGACAATCCAGTGACCGCTTTCTCTTGGTGTGATTTTGGTGGCGGCTGCTGCACGACAGACATCTCAACTTCTTTCCCACCACCATTCGAACGGTCTGTGCCGAAATAATACACTGCCTTTGCTGTGATAGGGTACTCTCCAGCAGCTTCGGGATCGATAGATACTCTGACTCCCATCTCATCGCCAGGCGCGATGGTATCAGTCGTAACTAACTGATTCCCCCCTTCATCAACATCACTAACCCGTTACAGATACCCCACTAGGGGCCTGTATGATGAGCTGAACAGTCATTTGTTTCTTATTTGTCACAAAGTTTGTCGCACTGAACTGAAAATTTGCAGATTCCCCGTCTTCGACCGTTAACTGCTGTGAAGAGAGATATATCGATGCTTTCTCTGTCGAGATGTTGATAACCCGACTAGATTTTTCCCCCACCTGAGTTTCTACTTGGGTTTGGGAATCCAGGGTGTCTCCCAAGGATGTAGTTGCACCGACACCAGACGAGACTAAAACGGCCAAGAGGCCGATCAAAATACAAGAATATGCCACTTTCACCTCTGATACCATTATATCTCTATCTAGTCACATTCGTGAGGATGTCTTCAGCTTTTCTGACCAATGATTACGAAAATCTGATATCAGTTCTTTTACTGGAAGCACGAATTGAGCCGCCAGAACCGTCAATTGACTCGAAGAAACAGCCGACGAAATCGACGCTCGCTTGGACATCCTCGAAGCGGTCGAGGAAGGCTCAGTACGTCACACAGCCGGTTGGTTAGAACGTCTGCTTGTTGGGATGTGCACTCTAATGCAGACCGCTCACGCCGTCGACGCGCCGTTCATCACTGAACTATCGCAAGCCCGATCACATTACAGCAAATGATTTGGGATCGAGGCTAGCTACCGTCTCTCCGAGGCAAGACCTATCTCAAAAGCGACACAAGATCCGGCAAGACGGCTGTATTCGTAGTTCTCAGCTTGCTGGTTCAGAACGTCTGATCAGTATTTGCACTGGGGGTACGTAGCGACGCCCCGCCGAGGCGGGCATCGCCTCAGATGGTGGCCTTTCGAGGAGTTCATCGATATGTTACCGGGCAGTGTGGACGGCCCTCGCGGTACGTCAAGCCGTCCCCGCAAATAGACCATCTGACGATCGGTTCCACCAGTAATCACTGACCGAGTGAGTCCCTCTCGGAGTGGCAACGCTGTCGCGTCGACGGCTGACTGCCACCAACAGCGACACTTCTCCGCCGATTCGACCACGATTCCTTCGGTGAGGCTGTTAGTACAACCGATCTGACACCGAATTCAGATATCAGAAACAGTTAGCTGAGGGTGCTTTGTGAGGTACTGATATTCGTCTGTCCTGTGAGAACCCTACATCAGGTGTGAGGTTCCATTTATCACATCCTCAGTCTGCGACAGTAGAGAGAGCGTCAGACTTGCTTTAGGATGGAACGACATCTTTCCATCGTTCGGCTCAAACCGCGACGAGACTGGCCGTTAGCGGGATGCACGAAAGGCCCGCGTAGTGTCTCTGTCACCACGAACCGTATCAACTTCAACGAGCCCTAGCGAGGTGAAGATGCGACTCCAGTCCCGGTAGTATAGAGGGGTGTCGTCGTCGACATAATTCACGTCGGCGTCGGGTGACGAGGACTCGTGAATTGGTCCCTCAGTCTCCGTCGTGATGAGGATGTTGTCGGTGATTCGAGCCACTTCCTCGAAGACCCATTCGACATCGGGATGCAGGTGCTGGAGCGTTTCAACCGTATAGACCGCGTCGAACTCTCCGTCATCGAAGTCCTCAATAATATCCTCAATTGGACTGCAGTGAAATGTGCCGTCCGTAGCGAGTCGGGGGTAGTGCTCCTCCATCACGTCGAATGCCTCGGCATTGATGTCGACACCCGAGAGATTCTCGAAGCCGTGATCGGCGAGGTGTGCAAGATGCCGGCCCGAACCACATCCCAGCTCGAGGATGGCTGCGTCACGATCTAGGTAACCGCCAAGGAGATCGTGAATCAACGTACTCGTCTCATCCGGACCGTAATATGCGTAGTAGGAAGGGGAGTATTCTCCCGGCCGGTTTGTCCACGTGTCTCGGACGGTATCAGGGTCCACGTGTATTGACTCCGGTGAACGCATAAAACGTCGTGGGTAGCGTCGGATGCTCGCAATCGATTCGCCGACTGCGAGTGCGAATACGATGCGGACGGTCTCCTCGACCACCATCGCCTAGCCGGTGGGCGCTGGGATTGGCATAGACGTCCGGCTTCGTCGGACAAGGACGGCTCCGAGTTCGACGATGACCACACCGACGAAGAAGAGCACTTTCCCGAGGAGTTCTGAATCAAGAAGACTCGCTGGATCTGGACGGATGACGACGACGATTCCGACGAAGCCCAAGAGTACACCGACGGAGTCGCGGCCACCGAGCCGCTCGGCCGGAAGGAGCGGCTATGCGAGGGCCTCGGTGACGGTCTCCGATATCTGACGACCCCGCTACGGACCATCGTCGGATGTCCCAGCTCTCGTCGTGACTCCCACGGTAAGACACGACCCGATCTTACAGTTGTAGTAAGACGCGAAACCACGTCTTTGTAACCCGTCTAGACGGGAGAAAAAGACGGCCGTGCAACTAGCGAAACAGGCGTACACAAGCGCGTTGAGTGTGAATACAGCCTAATTTGCTTTCGGAGGTGGTTTTGCGCGTGGAACGGACGTGCTGACCGAGACGCACAGGAGTAACCTTACAGCCACTCTCTCGGACCGATCTTACGACGACTGTAAGATGTCTCAGGGTCATACTCGATCCCTACTCGAGTCCTGTGTACTACGTCCGAGGTAGAGCGCCTCTGAGCCACCCTCGTGCCGACGCGTTATTATCCGTGGGGTCGCCTCGACGAGCTGCTCGATCGCGTCGAAGACGTCCCCAGTCGTCTTACTGGTCAGTGTAATATCGACATCGTCGGTGGCGTTGAGAAGGCGCTGTACCTCCGGGCGCTCAAGGCGGTAACATCGCCCGGCCCGAATGTGTGTTTTCGTACTCCAATCGTCGACGTACTCCAATCGTCGATGTTCTGGAGCACGAGCTCCGCACGGCGCTGGCGCTTCGTCGGGCTGTTCTCGACGGCATCGATGCCGTCCGTGATGACGCGACTTACCTTGTCACCAGTCTTGACCTCGGTCAACTCAACGCCAGTCTCGTCTGCAAGCTCTCGAATCAAGGCGGTGTGTTTGCCTTGGAGTGTGCCGACCTTCCGATCAATGTACTCCCGTAGCTCGGATTTGAGGTCTGCATCGAGATCCGATAGCCGTGCGATGATGGCGTTGATCGACCCGTGATCCTTGAGGAACCCCTTCATCACGCTCGTAGGGCTTTCGTCGTGGCCCGCACCGATCAGTAATCGACGCATCGCCGGGATATGTGTAGTCGCATCAAGAATCGGAGCGTGCTCGATCACTAACTCCTCGAAATCAAGTCGGTCGCTGGTCGCTGGCTCCCCCGTCAGCAATTCCGTCAACTTACTCTGCCGCTCCCGAACGGTTTTGATCGTTCGACCGAGCGGGAACCCGTTAACAAACAGATCCGCGAGGGGATTCTCACCGCGAAGTTCGACAGTCGGGCGTTCGTCGAGGTCCGCTTCGAGCTCGCTGACCCGCCCCTGTAAGCGCTCCCGTTCTGTTTCAAGTTCGTCGATCTGTTCCTGTTGGCGGTCGACTGTTGCTTCCAGTTCGTCGACGCGATCGACTAGCTGTTCGAATCGCGTCGCGTCGATTTCGACCGTCTGGCCTGCGTGCTGTACGCCCGACATCTCAGTTCCGTCCGATTGGTGCGTGCTCATCGCGAGTGTCGTGGCTCAACGGCTCCAGCATCTTCTGGCTCGGGCAGCGTCGGCACTTGCCGTCCACCCGTGCGTGTGTTCGTTTTGAAGCACTCACCAGCGTCTCTCTCAGTGATGGTGTAGGTCGGATTTGCGACGCTGGGTGGCGCTGCAGAGACGAGTGAGAACTCGGTTGTGGCCTCGGGGCTCATACATTCGATACAGCAATACCGGTTATCGCAGGGCTTCCGGTGGCTGCTGGTCGCCGCATCGAGGTCCTTGAGCCACACACTCTGACGCCGGGGGTCGATGTCCTTAGAGCCAGCCGCAGGGATAGCGTGGACAATATCGGCGGTAGGTTGCTCGGGGAGGCCCCAATATCGCAGAGAGCAGGGCGAGCCGGGCAGTGTGTCATTGCCACTAGAACAGGAATACCTCAAAGAGGGTGTCTTCGAGGATGGGGAGACGGGGTTGAAAAACCGGGTGTGCCTCTGAGCTCCCCGCAGTGGCCGCAATACACGGAACATATGTAAACTTATTGTCAGCAGCTGGGATTTCTGTAATCGAAGCACGTCTCGCACACTCAGTTCAGTCATCACGCTCACCTCCAAGCCTCAGAAGGGGAACTTCGAGTCGTAGCGCTACGGTGTTGCCCGCATCCAGTCGGGTGACGAAAAAGAGGGTCACAGTTGACCAGCGGGCCGGCGAGTTCGGAGTCCAGTGAACCGGCCGTGATCAGTTGCGTACTCGTACGGGGTTTAGGGGACTCTCGCTTGACGTCGCGAGCAGCGAAACGATATCGTGGTTTCGGCGCGTCCGTGTCGCGTGCGCGCAGGTAGACGACGTTCTTTGAGCCGTCCCGTTCGACGTTTGGGCTTGTAACGATTACAGTATCGGTGGTGCTAGTTGGCTGTGCGGCTGGGTTCGTGACCGTCTGTTTTTTGACGATCCGCGATATTTTCGACATTGTCGTACTCGATGGACGACCCCACAAGCGTCGGCCGGTCCTACACCCCGGTTGGCGCGTTTTCGTGGGCGCGCCAAATCCGCTCGTAGCGTCGCATAACTCCTCATAATGTGGCCTGCAGTTTAGTTGTTTCGTAACATACAGTCTTGAAACAGAGATTCGTATTCCCCGTGTTACAAGCCCTCACCTGTGTGAGTATGGTGTAATGGCTGACGTCGATTACAAGCAGAGCGATGTCAAATACATCCGAGAAATGATTCTATCTCCAGATCCAGTTGTAACTGCTGTTGAACTCGCGGAGGAAGTCGGGGTTTCTCAGCAAGCAGCTCACTCTAAGCTCGAAGATTTGGAAGAGAGAGGTCTAGTAGAGAGCAAGGCTGTGGGTTCTCGAGCTGTCGTTTGGTGGCTCACAGTCGAGGGAAGGAGAGTTTACGCGGATTCTGAGTCCTGATCTGGCAACCACCATACGACCGCCCTTGATCCAACCTTTTTCCTTTCTATATCACCGCTTTCGTGCGCATTAGATAACCGCGAGTGTGCTGCTTGCTGGGATATTCCAAGTTCATCGCCCACCTCTACAGCGGTGAGCACAGGATCTGATGATTCTGAGAAAATATCGTATAGATCGATCTTGCTATCTCTCTTCTTGTTTCCTGCGATCATATCTCCAGATAAGTTGTTTTGAAACAAAATTCTTATGGTGCTCTGGTTGTTACGAAACAATAGAGAGTCCTAGCATTAGGTATCTTATAGAAGATGCCCACCTGGTGCAACAGGTGAGCTGGGATCCTCGTAGGTGGAATCCCAATGCAAACCGAGTACGCTGAACAGAAAGAACGTACCGATCACGAACGCATCACCGACATCCGCGACGTCAACGTCGGCGATGAGATTCTCGTCGGCGATCGCGTAAAACCGATCGTCGTCGACGACCGCGGCACCCGTCCAGTGAAGACATTCCAGGGAGAGCGCACGCAACACGCGGTTGAAGCGTCCGGTGAGTGGGCGGACGCCGTGTCGGTGCTGCTCGTGAATAGGATCGATATGGCCACTGGAGAGCGCCGCGGCGAGGTTTCGGTGGATCTAGGCGCGCCCGAGCCAGTCTGGAGGGTCTCGGAATGAGTAGCCGTTCCGACGCTGATCGGGCCGTCTACGAGTTCGAGGCCGACGTGACGACACTATGGCTCGTTGATCCGGTTCGGAACGCGCGCCGCGAGCGATTACTGGAGGGGCGACGATGAGCGCGCAGACACCTACGCGGATCTACGGTGGCAGTTGTGCTGGCTGCGGGCGATTGCTGGTGCGTGGACCGTCGGATCCCGAACTGTGTGTGCGGTGTCAGCGTGAGCTTGGAGAGGTGCAGCGATGAGCGAGTCTCCGAAGGCCCAGACTTTGATGCATCTCGCACAGGCTGCGACGCGAGCGGAGAATCCGGACGCGCAGGCGCATATCGAGGCCGCTCTGGCAGAGATCGAGGCTCTTCCGTGGCCCGAGCAGATCGAGTGCCCCAACTGTGGACGTCGAGGGTTGGTCGGGCAGATCGCTGTGCACGAGTGCGGCTAGCTGTAGTGTAGCTCGAATTTCAAGACTACCGAAAACCCTCTACATACTCTGGAGGGCGTCGTAGGTGCTTTATTGCCGGTACTCAGTCCACAATCTCACAACTGAATCACTCTAAGAATGGGATCGCGACTTGACTGGTCGGAGTTCTACCAATTCAGAGAGGTATTATGATTGTCGTGCTGAATGCAGAGCGCGTATCGGTTACAGTGATTCGGCCTGTCCCGACGTTGGTACCGTTCCTGAAATTCACGATGGCGTCCTACCGATAGTTCATCTGTACGGATTGCCCGTATTCACATACGTTCGAGGCGAAGTCGGCGTACTGTCGAGGGATAGGTTACCGTATGTATTTGCCGTAGACTGCCTAAAACGATGGTTACGGAGATGAAGACGCAATACTACACCGCAACGAGCATCGACGGCTATCTCGCTGACGAGGGTAACTCACTCGACTGGCTCTTCCAGTTCGGAGAAGTCGAAGGAATGGGGGATCTGTACACCCAGTTCATCAAGGGAGTCGGCGCTGTGGCTATGGGCTCGACGACGTACGAGTGGATCATTGAGCACGAGAACCTATCGGAAGAACCCGAAAAGTGGCCGTACGATGTTCCAGCGTGGGTGTTCAGTAGTCGGGAATTGCCGACGATCGATGGTGCTGACATCCGATTCGTGCAGGGCGAAGTCGAGCCGGTTCACGCAGAGATGGTCGAAACGGCGGGCGGCGAGAACGTCTGGCTCGTCGGGGGCGGTGAACTCGTCGGACAGTTCTACGATCGCGGTTTAGTTGACGAGATAATCCTCAGTATCGCTCCCGTCACGCTCGGATCGGGTGCGCCACTCCTGCCCCGCAACATCGCCAAATCGCCGCTGGAACTGGTCGGCGTGCAGAGATACGGCGACGTTTTTGCAGTGCTAACCTACGAGACGTAGTAGATCTTTTCCACATATTCGCGTGAAGGTTGCCGTTCGATACGCACAGCAACTAAACGGTCAACTTCGATTCCGAGGCTATGGAACAACTGCCATTCGCTTGCTACACACGGCCTCTACATTCAGCAGCCCATTTCTAACAGATTCTGAGCAGATGATAGCTCAATCATAGGGTATTCGTCTGCACTGAGTGAATCAGATTTTAGAGTGTGAGATCCCCCTGACACTCTGAACGTATGTATTAGAGACATCAGTATCGGTTACGGCTCGATTCAGGGGTCCGACGGGGAGTCACTAATCAACACACGGCTGTCATAGCTGACACGTGTTTGTTAGCGTCGGGCTGCGCTTCGTGGATGTACCCGAGGGCCTTGAGGAGTTGGTAGTCAGGCTCCGTAAACGGGAACGCAGGGACCGGAACCACCTCCTCTACTCCCTCACGGACAGCAGACGGCGGTGGCTCATAACCGTCTGACGCGGACGGACTAGGGCTCTACACCAGTGTGATCAGACACGCGATCATCCCCACGATCGCCGTCGTCCTGGCTGAGACGTTGACCTTGATCCGGCTGGTGGCTCCCGACGATACGGATGTCCTTCAGGCTGCAGCTACTCCTCAAGCCACCTCCGTAAGTAATTGATTCAGACCACTCCTGAACAGCCAAGCGTGCAGGCTTACTATCTACCGGGAGCCATAGCACAAGCGGTCTAGTTTACCTAACCAAGAGAGGTATCCCACCATTAACCTAATTCAGATAACACAAGGAGGGTGAAACAACATCATATTTTATCACTCAGTACGTTAGTTGGTGACTCAATGCGCCGACTTACGATTAGCCTCACAGACACCCAACACACGGATATCGAGCGTGCGGTAGAAGAGGAGCACGGTCCAAATAGTAAGTCGGAGTTCGTCAGAAACGCGATCGAGGACTATCTTCAAACGATGAGCGGTGGACAATCCTCACAGGAACGGTACGCGGAAGCTCAATCCCGAATTAGTCGTTTAGAGAAAAAGAATGTCGAGTTGCAGGATGAGCTCCACGAAGTTACTGACAGAATTGAGGAACTGAAGTCGCAGAACGAGTCATTGCGGGAATCACTGACTGAGAAACGGAAACAAAATAGCAAACTGGAGGAGGAACTAGAGATTGCCCACAGTCAGATACAATCCGTGAATAGAGAACAGATTACAGCGAAGGAATTAACGGAAATCATCAGCCGTCGAAAGAACCAGCACTAGAGGCCTCAGTAGGCGTCAAGTAGTCGCAGCACAACGTCTAGGTCGATATCGCCATTCCCTTCATATATTTGTTTGAATTCGTTGGGAGTGATACGCCCAGCGTCCAGAAGTGCCCAAGCCTCACCGCTCGTGATATCTTCCCCCCGTCGTAATTTCTCTATTGCAGCCTCAAGATCAACACTCTCCTTGATGTCGACCGTAATGTCTACTTCCACGTCGACCCATTCATCCTCGTACATCTGTGGAAATACTGATTCAACATTCCAAATTGCAGACGCGACTGGTCGCTTGGCATCTGCATCTTGCTCTTTGAGCCCGATGTATGCAAATTGGATCATGTCGACAATAGAGTAATACAGATCCACATCCCCGGAGGGACCATCTTCGCCAACGTTCAGATCTTCAAAAATCAGATTTCGATCCCGCGTCTGCATATGTCGGAGCAATGGGAAATCAAGGAGCGCATTGCGGACTCGCTTTCTAATTCGGTGACGTTTCTGTGTTTCAGTGTGTTCGTTGATGTCAGGTTGTTCTCCGAGAAGGTACTCTCGATCTTTTTTCGTCAACATCCCCCGATCCCGCTCAAGGTGGCGTTCTTTATCCATACCTCTTGCACACTTTCGTATTATAAATAAACCCTGTGCCAGTGTCTTAAATACCCGAATTTGGGGGATAGAGAGACCAAAGAAATACGAATCCGGTGCTTTTCTATCCTGATTGACTATGAAGTTATATTCGTATGCGGCTGATTTGGGTAGTGATATTTACAGTACCTGTATATATTTACGATTGTAGCGAACATACATTTAACAATTATACTATTGTGAACACTACCCGTGTTATGAATCGACGAACACTCCTCACGCGTGGGGCAGCAATCGGTACTGCTGGTGTCGTGTCTGGATGTCTGGGTACAGGGTCACAAAGCAACGCAGCACAAACAGGCTCAACGGCAACTTCTGGAAGCAACAGCGGAACTACTGGAGACAGTGGCGGTCAATCCAGTCTTGAATTCACGGTCGCAGGTACCCCAAACAAGAAAATCAACGACTGGGACTCCGTAGCACCCTTTTCAATGTGGGAGCTCAAACGGCGGTTAGAAGAGCGAAGTAGCTCTCTTGGTGTCTCTGTCGTTGGGGGCGGAGAGCTTTGCAGTGAATCAAACTGTGGTGCCAAAGTCTCCAGTGGGATTATCCCTGTCGGGTCGAACTCGATGGGGAACTCGACAAAATTCTTCCCGGAAAACGACATCTGGCTCCTTCCGTACACCTTCCCAAGTAAGGTCTCGCTCCCCTATACAATGTTTACCGAGGAAAGTTGGGAGCGCTACTGGGTTCCGTTCGCGAAAAAGTACGGTGTTGTCCCGATCGATATTGACCATCCTCCTCTCCATCGCCACCTCTACATCGGGAAAGGATACGACGCGTCGAAGCGGCTGAAAACGCCTAGTGATATTGAGGGGCTCAAACTCCGCCGAACGTATAGCCAGATCGCGTCGACAGCGCTCGATACATGGGGTGGGTCTCCTGTTACACTCCCGTGGGGTGATACGCTCCAGGGTATGAAATCCGGTGTCGTCGACGGAATGGAGACCTTCTCGTCAGTCGTTGTCGCGTTCAAAATGGCACCAGTTATTGATCAGGTGATCCTCAATAAGTGGTCCGCGTCGACAGCGCTCCTTTATGCTCGCGTGGACTGGCTGAAACAGCTCTCCACAGAGCAGCGAAGCACCCTCGCTTCTGTGACCAAATCGGTCTCTGAGGATGTGGTAAAGCTGTCCGATGAGGTCGCTAACAAGCGAGTGGGCGAGAGTTCGCCCCCACCAGAAGGCTCTGGCTTCGCAGAGAATGGGGTTCGAGTAAACACCTTGACCGACGCTGAACTGGAGCAATGGAAACAGCCTGTTTCAGCCAAGGAAAACAAGGATCTCTATAGCCGGACTATCGACAAAGTCTCGCTGTGGGACGAAGGATTCCACAACTATCTCTGGGACACCGCGCGGTCGAGTTCTGTTCCCGAGAAGCCAGCCGACTTCTCTATCGATGCGTGGTGGAACGATTACATCGACGAAATATAGGCCGAGGTTGCTTCATACAGATGTCCTACTTAAATTCGGATACCACTCTCTCGAAGACGACTAGTTTGCTCAACAAGCGATTTGAAGGATATGTCGGTGTGACAATGCTGATTGTCTATTCGGCAGTCATCCTTGTCAATATCCTCCTGCGGACATTCACGGAGCAAAGCCTCATTTGGAGCCAAGATGTCGTCCTTGGTCTTTTTATCTGGATGTCGTGGCTAGGCGTCGCGTATGTCATCCACCAAGGCAATCACATCAGATTCGGACTCGTTGTTGAGGACCTTTCGCCTCGTGCGACGTACGTCGTGTACTGGCTTGAATGGGTCTCCTGGCTCCTTCTCGCAGGGCTTGTTGTCGTTTTCTCTCTTGAGGTCACCCAGAACTATATGTCGGCCGGTGCGGTGATCTCTGGGACACCAATTCCACAGCATCTGCTGTATGCCTCTATCCCTGTTGGGTTTTCACTGATATTGCTCCGGGTCGTCCAGCAGATGGTGACTGTTACTCTTCGATATCGTGCTGGGGAAGAGATATCGATCGGCACCAACTTTGGAGGTGAAATGTAGATGCTCTCCAATATCGAAATCATCGTTCTGCTCACCCTCCTGAGTGTCATTCTCTTTGTGGTTGGCGTTCCTGTACTGCTCGTATTCAGTAACTGGGCGATCGGATTCAGTCTATTCGCATCACGGCTTCCCGTCCAAAATATCGCGATCGTCCCGTACGAGCAACTCAATAGCTTCCCGTTCGCCGCAATTCCGCTGTTCATCACGCTCGGCGCATTGATCAACGAATTTGGCATATCCAGGGACATAATCAATTTCACGCGGTCATTTGCTGGACGTCTCCCGGGAAGTACCGCAAACACCGCACTCTACACGTGTGCAGTGTTCTCTGCGATCACGGGATCCAACTCTGCGACCACGGCTTCTGTTGGGAAAGCTCTTCAACCAGAATTAGAAAAAGAAAATTACGATCCAGATTTCGCCGCCGCAACGATTGCCTCTGGCGGTACTCTGGGCATCATTATCCCACCGAGCGTGCTCTTTATTCTGTATGGCATTACGTTCAGTGTCTCCGTCACTGATCTCTTCCTTGCTGGGCTCGTCCCGGGGCTGTTTATGCTTGGGGGACTCTCAGTGGTCTCAAGCTATCTCTCGTATTCACGCGGCTACGGACGTGAGTCGGAAACAACCAGCTTAGTGAACGTTGTCCGGTCTGCTTGGGATGCTAACGTGGCTATCTTTGCCATCGTGATTCTCCTTGGTGGCATTTATGCTGGGTTCTTCACTCCAGCAGAATCAGCTAGCGTCGCTCTCGCGTACCTACTCGTTGCTGGTGCCGCTGGAAAGCAAATAAAAAGCGTAGGACAACTCTGGAATGTCCTCCTCAGTGCCGTCGTACTGACGGGAGTCATCATTCCTGTATTTATTACTTCAGCGATGGTCCAACAAGGCCTCTCGTATCTCGGTCTCCAGGATGTAATCGCCAATGCGGTGATCGGCCTACAGCATCCGATACTCATCGGCCTTGGGATGGTATTGATTATGCTCTTTACGGGTTCAGTACTTGCATCTGTCCCAAATATGATTATTACCGCTCCGCTTCTCGCTCCTGCTGCAGCACACCTTGGTCTTTCACCGATTATGTGGGGTGTAATATTTATGATAAGTGATGCTATCGGATTTATCACTCCTCCCTACGGACTCAATCTTTACATTATTAGTGGTATTACTGATCTCGATTATACGACAGTAGCGCGTGCAGCTCTGCCATATTTGGCGACACTGACCGCGGTTTGGATTTTCTTCTTCGCGTTCCCTGGCGCGAATCCGTTCCCCTGACATCCATAGATGCCCTCTAACTCTCATCCAGACTGGTGGCAAAAAAACGAGCAGCTGCGATCAGAATTGGGCCTCCCACCGTATGAACCGCCACGGTTCAGTGACGGAATCTACGTTCATAACGTGATTCCGGAACTCGAAGAGCAGTGCAACTGTGAGATCCGACTGATTGGCCGAGACACTCGCTATGGTGATGAGTGGCGCGTTGAAGCGGATGGTGAGTTGCTGTTTGAGATCGGGCGGTCCCGAACCAAATCTGGAAACACCGTTTATGAATGTTCCGCTGAAACTTTCCGTTCGATGGTAGCTGAATCGATGCCTGGTGTCTGACTAGAGTCCTTATCGATTCGTATGAATTCTTTATTTGTGTATACCCAAGGTGCCGACTAAATATACATATTCTGTATATCTAAACGGTTTCTGTAGAAAAAGTACTATATTAATCTAGCTATATCTTGTTTCTGTATGTCACGGCTTCAGTTACCACGTGCAGAAAACCAGTGCAAGCCTCTCAATGGCTGCAGCAACCGTATCTGGCACCGAGATCAGTTTGCTCCTTCCGTGACCCAGTCGAGTACAGTTTCTGAAAGCAATTGTCTGTAAAGTAAACAATGTCACAAAGTACCTCAGCGGATGATAAACCCGCCATCCTCGAACAAGAAACTCTCGTCGATACTGACGTCCACTTGGCGATCGCGCCAGACGAACTCCGGCCGTATATCGACGACCCGTATGCCAAGCGCTTAGAATCAACTCGAATTACAAGTCCACTTCCGCGTGACGGGTGGGACCGGACTCTGTTCGGCAAGATCGATCAAAAAGAAGAACTAGAGAATGTCTCTACAGCAGAACGGTTGCAAGAATCTCTCTGTGAGGAGTTCTATGTCGATTATCCAATAATAAACACCTTCGCTCTCATCACGAGACTGCCTGAATCTGACTTCGCTGTTGCCTTGATGGAGGCATACAACGACTTGTTATTGGATCAATTCCTAGATGAATACGACCATTTCTATGGGATGGCGACTCTGACGTCCCAGAAGCCACACCGAGCTGCAGAAGAAATCGAGCGGCTTGCAGATGAAGATCAAATTGTTGGTGCATATATCCATAGCACGGGTCCTAATCCGCCTCTGGGTGACTCCGCTTATGACGTTATTTATCGGGCTGCGGAGAAGAACGATCTCCCCATTGCGTATCACGCCAGTGTAAATGGGTTTATGTATGAGTTCCCGCGTCAGAATCAGTCTCTAGAGCGTTTCCTTTCTACGCACGTGCTGGCCCACGCGTGGAGCCAAATGCTGACTCTCACAAGTCTGCTGGTGAATGGAACACCGCAAAAATTCCCGGATTTGGACTTCCTCTTCCTAGAAGCAGGGCTTGGATGGGTTCCATATATGATGTATCGGCTTAATAAAGAGGTCTCCATCCGACGGAGCGAGGCCCCGCTCTTAGAGAAAAGCCCAGAAGAGTATATTCGTGATCAGTTTGCGTTTGCGAGTCAGCCGATCGGCGAGCCAAACAACCCCTCGGATATGTCTGATCTGATTGATATGATCGGAGCTGAATCACTGGTCTTTGCGAGTGACTATCCCCACTGGGACTTTGACCATCCGGAAGCACTAGACAAACACCTCCGACGGCATTTCGAGGCGGACGAGCGGAAACAGGTCCTTCATCAGAATGCTGCCGACCTACTGAACCTGAATATCTAATTGCTATGGGCGAACACGTAATCGGTACGACTGACGAGATCGAAGAAGGAGAGCGGGTTATCGTACAACTCGAAGGTCGAGAGGTTGCTGTCTTCAACCGGGAAGGATCATACTTCGCGTATCTCAATTGGTGTACCCATCAAGGAGGTCCGATCTGTGGTGGGCCACTGACAGGTACGAACGAGGCGTGCTTCGATAAGGACACCTTGGAAACGACATTCAACTGGACCCGAGAAGGGGAGATACTCAACTGTCCTTGGCACGGATGGGAATTTGATATTGAGTCGGGTGAGTGTCTTTCTCGTCAAGGGTCGGACCTCCTCTCGTTCCCTGTTACGGTAGATGATGACGAAATTATTGTTGAGCTGTAAGCTCTGTAATAATACTCCGAGTCATCATCTATGCTCGAAGCTCTGGACCCATTCTTTCACCGCTGAACTAAAGGAATGATGCACAGTTTGAGTTATTCGATACCAGAGCTGGTACGTGGGTTAGCGCTGCTCACAGCCTCAGCACTCGTCGCCAAACTTCTCACCGTCGTCGTTCCTCTTCCCGCACTGCTGGTGGCTGTATTCATTGGAATTCTTCTCACGAACCTCGTCGCGCTCGACCAACAGACACAGACCGGACTTCAGATCTATAAACCGTGTCTTAAAGCTGGAATTGTTTTGATGGGTGTTCAATTCACACTCTCAGATGTGGTTGCTGCTGGACCACGTATTGTCCTGCTTGTCCTTCTTGTTATTCTTCTTTCCCTCGGTGTCGTCGAACTGCTGTCTGCGCGTGGGTTTGGCTTACCAAGTAAATTCACCTCTCTCCTTGCTGCTGGTATCGCTATCTGCGGCACCTCAGCAATAGCCGCTGTCGCTGGTAGTATAGACCCTAAAGAAGATCATATAGCATACGCGATTGCTACTGTCCTAATTTTCGACACTGTAGCTATTCTAGTCTTTCCTCCGCTCGGCCGGTTCCTCAATCTTGCTCCAAATGTCTTCGGGGTGTGGGTTGGTTTGAGTATGTTCAGCACTGGCCCCGTCGCAGCGGCTGGGTTTGCGTATGCCGATAGCGCTGGTCAGTGGGCGACGCTCACCAAATTAACTCGAAATATGTTCATCGGGATTGTGACAACTGCATATGCATTCCGGTACATCGACTTCGGTGATGATATCGACATTCCATCCTTGCTTAGTGACGCCTGGAAGCAGTTCCCGAAGTTTGTACTCGGATTCCTCGGTATGATACTTCTGACAAATGTCGTACAACCACCAGCACCGCTCATCGATGTTCTGGCCCGCGCTTCTGAATGGCTCTTTCTGTTAGCGTTTGCCGGCTTTGGAATCCAAATCCATCCTCACAACCTTCGACAAACCGGCTTCGTCCCGCTGATCGTGGGCTTAATCAGTCTCCTTTTAATTTCTATTGCCTCACTTCTGCTTCTCAATACTGCCTTCTAAATTCCAGAACCAGACCATATTCACAGCCGCCTACATCATATGTATGGGCGGAACAGTCAAGCTAAGCAGAAATGGTGTAACCATATCTCCCAAAATGAATCCAACACCGAGGACTGGCAAGGCCCAGACGTAGCGCGCACGTAACCGGGGTAACTGGCCATTGTCGATTCGTAGGCCAATTCCGGAAGTTTCCAGAAACGATAGTCGTCCACAGACGAAAATCGCACGACAGGACCTACCTCGCACGAAAATCAGGAATCAGATAGGTCGATTTCCGGAAACAACCCACTCAATATTTTATAATTTGGCCGTAAACCAATCTGACAACAATAGATGATACGCGATGCTCGCGTCCTCCGCGCCGGATTCGTCCCCAGAGAAGTTGAGCATCGCGACGCCGAAGTCAACCACCTCTCAAGCGTCCTCAAACCCATCACGAACGGCGAACCCGCCGACACGGCCATCGTCACCGGACCCAGCGGCGCCGGCAAGACCTGTATCTCGAAGTTCGTCACCGAACGCCTTCGGGAGGAAGTCCTCGACGTCGAGACCACCTACGTGAACTGCTGGCGGAACTACACCCGATTCCGGACGCTCTATCAGATCCTTGATGACCTCGGCGCCACCATCGACATCCACCGACAGTCAACACCGCACGACGAACTCGTCGACCGCCTCCAGCAACACGACGGCCCCCGAACCGTCGTCATCCTCGACGAAGCCGACCAACTCGAAGATCCCAGCGTCATTTACGATCTGCACAGCCTCCCGCAGTTCGCGATCATCTGCATCGCGAACAAGGAAGAGGAACTGTTCAGCCGCGTCGACGAACGCCTCGTGAGCCGGCTGCGCTCCAGCGAACACGTCCGTATGGACAAATACCACGACGAGCAGCTGTTCGACATCCTGCGTGCTCGGGCGAAATGGGGCCTCGACGCGGACGTCATCACTGACGACCAACTCTATCGGATCGCCGATGCGGCCGCCGGCGACGCCCGCCTGGCAATCGGCATCCTCCGCACGGCCGCCGGCAAGGCCGACCGCGAGAACCACGAGCGGATTACCGACGGCAACCTTCGAGACGCCGCCGCGGACGCTCGCACCCAGATCAAGCAGAAGAGCCTCGATTCACTCACCCCACACCAGCGGGTCGTCTACGATATCGTTCGCGAAGACGGCCCACTCGGACCGAGCGCAATCCACGCACGCTATACCGAGGACGTCGATGACCCACGGACGAAACGGACCGTCCGAACGTATCTCTCGAAGATGGAACAGTACAACCTCCTTGAGGCGAAAGGGACAAGCCGGGATCGAGAGTATTCACTCGTCGATTCGGCAGCCGCGTCACCGATGCAGTGAATTGTTGGTCAACTTGCGCTTTCAGAAGAAAGTCGGCAAGCTGGCACATATTGTGCTGCAGCACCGCGATGATCAACTTGTACGCGTTAACGATATTTGTCGAGATACATCAAAGATATCGGTGAACGAGGCCGTGACCATACTGATTCACGGCCCGAAGTAAAGGCCGAGCAGAGATACGCCGGAGTATCAATTTTGCCGGCGGTGTGCTGCTGGCGAGAGATGTTTCCCAACCGGTATGCGTTTGGAGGCGTTCTCGTTCCGGGTTGCTGCTGCGTGTACGCGTTCAACATTCAGAGACTCGACCGACTTGTCTCTCATCAGGACTTCGCCGTCAACGACGACCGTCTCGATGTCGCCCGCAGTCACAGAGTTCACCAGCACCGATGGGACTGTCGTGGTCCACTCCGATAGGCCTCGGTGAGTCTGCACGGGCGCTCCCCGACCACGGTGGCGTCTATCGACTCTGGGACCCAGACGCAGTACCTCCGCTGGAGTACATCGGAGAAACAGTCAATTAACATCAGGTGTCGCTGACACCGAATTCTACTGTCGGGAACAACATTCCAGTATTCTGCTCATGGAGCACTTACACCCACTCTAGCGCCGCATTGTGCTGCGTGATATAGTCGGGATCGACGCTCCCGTCGACGCGGGGCACACGCTCGCCGGCTCGATCGAGAATCGTTCGCTGGAGATGTGCACTCTCAGTCTCGAATTCGGGATTTACGAGGAGGCGGTAGTCCTGATCGATGGTGAACAGCCCGCGGTCGAAGGCGGCGTGGTGCGTCTTGCTCAGCGGGAAGACGTTTTCTAGATCTGCGCGGTGCTTCGGGTAGTCGCTCCACGAGAGGACGTGCGCCACGTCGATCAGGCCGGGATGATCGACGCCGGAGATCGGGCACGTTCGGTCGTACTGCGAGAGCACGGTCGCACGAAACTCCGGGTCAACGACGCGAGCGTAGGTGGTGGTCTGATACCTCGCGGCGGTCATCTCGTCGTCGTCGATCTGCGGCGTCCAGTCGGAATCAGCCCAGTCCTCGACCGCGTCCTCGACAAACGCGCGCCCCTCGTCGGTCAGCGCGTACGCACCGTCGTGCTTCTCGATCAGGCCCATACTCTGGAGCCAGTTCACGCGCTGGCGGGCCATATCGGTCTGCCCGGGGCTCCAGCCCAGTTCGGGATGCGTCTGCAACTGCTGCTCGCTGATCTCGGCGAGCGTCATCGGACCCGCAGAGAGCGCATAAAGGAGGCTCCGCAGGCCGACGTTCCGGTCGCACATAATCCGGAGGAGTGTCGTGGTATCGTCCTGTCGAGTGTACTCGCCGCCGGCATCGCCGAGTTCCCAGTGGTCGTTGGCTTGGCGGAGGAACCCGACCTGCTGGAGATAGCTGACGCGCCGCATAATCGAATCGCGGCTGGAGACGTTCGCGAACGCGCCGCGGTGCCAGCCGATGAGTTCGTCCGTTGTGGGGTGGTGGGCGTCGACGAATTCGAGAATCGCATTGAGCGTTTCGACGTACCGCGTCCCGCCGCCGAACATCGGGACGATACTGCGGAGTCGATCCGTTGGCATACGAAGGCCTGACAGCGGGGCTGTATGATTCTTTCTCTGAGACAGAGCGGGCTGATAACAGATTTAGCCAGCAACTATCGGTTCGGTCACCGACTGGAGATTGTAGTGCAACCCCCATCTGCCACCACAGAAGTAATATTGAGAACACACGAATCCTCAAAATGAATGGTGGATTACCATTTCCACGACATAGTACAAAATTCGAGAGAGCTCAAAACGTTCGAAGACGGTGTTCTTGTTGGTCGAGGCTGGCGCGCTATGTGTACAACCTGTTCTACGGTCCACAAGACAGATGACTCGGAGTTCGACGTGCCGATAACGACATTCGACAACGGAGAAAAGCACATCCCGATTGACAAGGAGGTCTTTCGATTCGTCGCAGAGATGCGTGCGTGGAATTGCTGCCACGAAGGAATGGAGCCGTACGATGGGTTCCCAGAGGCCCCAGATACCCCATACGGAATCGAATTGGGATAGTCCCATAGGGGTGACAGCACTCTTCGCAGACCGAGGGCGGGGACTCCGACCATCTCACCGACAGTTGGGAGCGAAATTTCGGCGCGAAAGATTCTCGTGATCGTTCCCTTCGGCGTCGGCGTGGATCTCCGCGACACGCAGCGCATCGTCTGCTGAACCACCATCAGGAACGGGTGTTGACGTTGGCGTCGATATTGGCGTTGTCGCCGGCGTTGGTGTGGGAGTCCCGGTCCCGGCATTTCGGCAGGACCAGACATTACGGAAAATTCGAGGCGAAAGCCTCGTTTAGCGCCGGGAGGATGTCAATCGCGAGTACGCTCCGCCCACGAGGGAGATGCAACCGTCGTCGTACCGATTCGGTCAAACCGAACTGTTCTCGTAATCACGCGTGGGCCAGAGCGGTACGCGACTGTTTGTCTCGTTTCGATCCGCGTGACGTACCCCGCCTGATTAACGAGAAGCGTCATCGAGGCGTTAGATGCGATATGGGTGTCGTTTAGGCTCGCCTGCACACGGTAGAAGGTGGTACCGTTCCGGGAGAGGGTCTTGACGGTCGCGTTCCGGCGTGTGCTGTATTTATAGAGGAGTTGCCGGTGGAGGGACCTATTGAGCCGGACCGAAGAGTTGAGCAACTTCACCTGTCGAATGTCAGTTTTGTTTCTGGATTCAACCCGAACTGTCGTTTCGTTTCCGTGTCGCCACGCTGTGATTCGATCCGGTGCCTGTTGATATCGTGCTGGGGCACTGTCGGTGGCCGTCGACGAAGATACCGAGACTGACGTACTGTTCGAGGAGTTGAGCGAGTGGCATACGTTGCTATCTGTGCACACGGCCGGTGCGACGTGCTCGGCGATCGATACAGCTCAATCGAAGGAGGTGGCCGGGAAAACGATTGGCGTTCAACCGTCGAATCTAAGCTATGAGAATCCACCGACACTTCGAGTGGAGCTTCAGGCGAGACCGCCGAGGAGGTTTCCGACGGTGTAGGCGACAATTGCGGCGGCCATTCCGACGACGAACATCTCCGCCCCGTTCACGAACCAGCGCCGGCTGGTCACGAGACTTCGACTCGCCCCCACGGCGAAGAATGCGAACCCAGTGAAGGCGATCGAGAGGGGAAATGTCGGCCTCACTTCGAGGATGTACGGAAGCAGAGGCGCCCAGCCAGCAATGACGAACGCGAGAAACGTGACGAACGCCGTGCGTATAGGCGACTTGCCGTCGGCCAACTCTTCGGGTGGATCTCGCCCGTCCTTTCGAACGGATCGCTGGTAATCGAGTTCCGACTGACGACTGAGGTAGTTGCTCATTCCCATCGAGAATCCGTCGGCGAATAGATTCGCTGCACCGAGGATCAGCACGATCGAAGGGTTCAATGCCGCCCCGGCAACGCCCGAGACCACAGCGAAGGTCGTAACGATACCATCGTTGGCGCCATAGATCACTTCTGCGAGATACTGTCCGGAGGATTCGACATCGTCACCGAGGAACTGCTCGATCATTCTTACTCCTATTTTTCACGTCCTCGACTAACAAACCGTGGTCTCTCGCATTCGGAAGCGGGGATAACGATTTCATAGATACGCACCCATAAACAATTATGAGAGAACGTATTCTCGTCCCGTTTGATGGCTCACCTCTCTCGCAGCGCGCGCTCGAGCGAGCCATCACAAAGCACCCCGACGACCAGATTACCGTTCTCTATGTGATCGATCCGATGCTCGCCGTCTACGAAGCGGAGGCGAAGGGACTGCCCTCAGCGAGTACGTGGCACGACCGGATGAAAGAACGGGCCGACGAGATCTGTGCCGATGCGGCAGAGCAGGCTACCGACCACGATTGCGAGATTACGACGACGACCGAAGTCGGTCGTCCTGCCCGCACTATCCTAGAGTACGCAGACGAACACGACATCGAGCACATAATTATGGGAAGCCACGGCCGCGAGGGCGTCTCGCGACTGGTCCTCGGGAGCGTCGCAGAGAGCGTGATGCGACAAGCACCGATGCCAGTGACGATTGTCCGATAGATCTGTGCGCCTCATAACGTCGGTCTATTCAGGATGTGGCTGTCTTCCTCGGAGCTATCTCACCGCTATTCTATTGCGTGAGGGGGCAGGAAGCGGTCACGGCCGGGTGACAGGCTGAATGCACCACTGAATGGTCAACGACCCCACCCTACTTCGCTCACCCCACGAGGTGGAGGTGCTGGCGGCGGTGCTGGGGGTACCGATCGACGAGACGGGGCGTAAGCCACGCGACGTCGTCGGTGTCGGAAAGATCCCTGTGAGGGGGTGAAGCAGTGCTCACGCGTCTGGCCCTCCAGTGAAGAGTTCCGCGACGGTCTCGACCTTCTCGGGGACGTCTGTGAGTGATGCTTCCAGATCGGCTGCCTCGATCTCACGTGGGGCCTCGACGATCAGTGACAACTCGCCGCGATCGACGGCGACGAGGACCCGAGCGCCGAGACGTCGACGTCCAGGACGGCCGGGGGCAGATCAGATGGCTTAGTCTTCACTATCCGCGATACCTCCCTCGTAGCGATTGCGCGCAACGAGGTACAACACTCCCTACACGTGGAGGTCGGCGTCCGGTGCGGTCACCAACTCGAAGGAATCTCGCTGCCGCCACTGTGTGGCAAGCTCGTCGCTGATCCGACCGACGCCGTTACACACGTTGCACGTGTTGTCGCCGTGGAGACAGCGGCCGTGTGCGTGACAGCGATCGGCACAGCATTCGATCTGCTGCCCGTCGCCACTGCACCGAGGACAGGGCTGCCAGATGTCGCCGTACCACTAGCCGCGCTTTCGTAGGGAGGATGCGAATCTCCGTCTGCGGGGCTCTCGTGTCCTCCGTCAGTGGCGTACGGTTGCTGCCCGCATTCTCTCTCGTCTGTCTTTCCGCTCGGATAATTGTCTATCCTGTTTCCGGAGTTGATTTTTTGAGTGAATTCGGGGTTTAATCCATCGTGAGCAAGCCTATTCAATGGGGAGAGTGCCTCTGACAAGACGAGGTCGGTGAAGTCCTCGTCAAAGAGCTCCCTTTGACAGAATGTCTTCTTGGTGCTGTCTCCACACTGCACAGCTGTTCCGCTGGATTGGTCCGTCACGCTGACTCACCTACCCATCTCCCGAGCGTATGCTGTTGTTCGGGCTCTGAGATCGCGAACTGCAGTTTCTCGTCGGTGTCGATCTTGTGGACGTCGGCGAGATGCCACCCGAAGGCGTTCCCTGAGGGAAAGCGCTCGTTACAGCGCACACATCGCACTGGGTCGGATATCTCACCCACGACGGGTTCAGGGTCGCCGATCTCCTCACGCAGGACGTAGTTCCACCCAGCTCACTGTGTGCCGCCAGTGAGGGCGTTCCAGAGTCGGTCCCGCTGGACTTGCTCGATGATGTACGGGCCGCGCTTCCACTGGCCGGGTCGCTCCGAGTAGGTGATCGATTCCAGACGGCCGTGACGCCCCCGGAAGACGTACTCGTAATCCTCGAGTCACGCATCGTACAGTCGGAGGCCGACCTCCTCAGAAACGACTGCAAGAATCGCGTGAATTCGTTCGTCTGAGCGTTGCTCAGACATTGCCCGTTACCTCTCTTACATCGACTTCGCTAGTCGGTGTGTCAGCGCCGCTGGCAGAGGGTGACGTCAGAAGAGACGTCCTACAGGAAGGGGAGACGGGGTTGATGGGCCGGGTGTGCCTCTGAGTTCCCCGCGCTTGGATTGATACTCTGCTATATTGTAAGCTTTTTGCACTACTCTTCCCGGAGGTGTCGGTTCCGACTTTGACTTTGACTCTGGTGTTGGGTCACTGGCCCTGCCTGTTGCTCAGTCATCGCGCTCACCTCCAAGATCGAGCAGGCCATTATCGGGCGTGCGTGTATCACTGCCCTTGAGAACCCACTCGTTGGATTCTCCCCTAGGCGAGCACAATCGCGACAAGCCTCCGTTCATTATTGGCCTCCCGGTGGCCAGTGGTCGATGGTGTGGGTTGACCTGCAGATTTATCCGAATCGAAGTAGCAGGATTGACTACCGATGACGCGGGGCAGTGATTCCGATACCACTCCAGACGATGACAGCACCGACAGCCGGCTCTACGACATCGGGGAATTCGTCCTCGATGGGGCCGAACTGCTGTTCGGCTGGTTGTGACTGAGGCTGTTCCTGTGTGCCTTTCTGTTGGCGCCCGTGGTGTGGGCTTTGTCTGGGACGTGTAGAGCGGGCTTACAGCGTGCGTCTTCGCTCGCCGGCCAATGTTTGTCCTTTGACATCCTCCTCGCGTTCACGCGGAGGAATCCCGAGCGGTGGGAGTTTCAGGTTTGGAGTCCAATCACCGGACTACCAGCCCTTTCGGGCGCGGGTAGTCCCACAGTATCGGACTGGTGGACTGCTGGCAGTGCCAAGCCGCCGGTACCCCTATCCTCGACCGTGTAGGGCGTCCCGGTGTTGTTTTGGCCACGGGGACGCCGGCAGGCGTCAGCAGAGTCAGGGGTATCGTCTGGTTCGCTTTGGGCAGCCGGCACGTTTCCACACCCTTCGAGGATGTGGCGGTCACCGATTGCCTTTTCGGATACTGCCTCGTTACGCGGGCGGACAGGCCGCCTCCATAGGACGGTTCGGAATCCGCTCCGTTCCGACCGATTCCTATCCATTAATAGGGTTGCCTGTCACGTAAACGCCAGTATTCTGAAACTCAAAGTGCTGTCGAACGTTGATGCTCTCCCAAGTGACGGCGCGTATCCACGGCGTGAACGCCGTGGTATTGCGCCTGTTCAGCCTATAATGACTGCAAGGCGGAAATCCGCGAGTTCACTCCCGGAGACCAGCCACGGACTGACCGACTTTACGGACGTAGTCGCTCCGCTCCAGATCGAGTTCTTCGGCGAGATAATCGACGATCTCCTCCAGGTTCATATGTCGTCGACTCGCCCATAGAGTATACTCGTAGTGCAGAGTTAACGGTCAGTCGATTCAGCTCGCTGGTACGTATTGAGTCGACCGCTACGGTCGACGGTGATCTGTCCCTCCTGTTCGAGCTTCCGGAGTTTGTTGTAGATCTGGTGATCGGGGAAATCCAGCTCTTCTCGGAGATCGTCGATTGTTTTCGGGGCCTCCAGCGAGACGAGCAACGCGTTCTCGAGACAGTACGAGACGAGCCGGTCCGTGATTGGCGCAACAATATTGTGCCGCTCGTCGAGGACATCGAGCGTATCGAGCACAGCGAACGAGAAGAATTGGCCAGTACGATCTTCCTGGGTCTTGATCTCTTGGAAGATGCTCTCCCAGTCGAGGTCGGCTTGTCTGGCGATCAGTGCGGCATCTTCGAGATCGCCTTCGCGTTCCGTAATCGATTTGAACACGAAGCTGTCGGTCAGCGAGAGCAGATGTACGTGAAGATTGCCGTACTCGAATGATTGGTCGCACCGCTCGATCATCGCCGGCGTCAACTGGAGCTGGCCGGCGACCGCCTCCACGAAAATATCCCAGCGCGGAAACCCCTCCTTCTCCAGCACAATGCTGGGATCGAGCTGGTTGTATGCCGCTTCCAAGTCACTACGCTCCTCGTAGCCCAGGTCCTGGAGCGATTCGGCGAGTGCAAAGAACGTCTGTCCGTCCTCAACGACGATGTCGACGTCTTTCGTCGAATCTTTCAACCCACGCAGAATGAGGTTGCCGCCTCCGAGAAGATACACGTCGACAGGCGTCTCCAGGTGGTCGCCAAGCTCTTCGAGCCCCCGTTGAAGGCTATCTTCCGGATGTTGGCCGCGCGGATAGACCCCATAGTCGTTCGCGAGATCGATGAATTCCTCCCACGGGAGAAAGAGCTCATCGTGGTGGACCTCCCGCTGGTCGATGTATGCAAAGAGATCTGCCCATTTCTCGACGCACTCCCACCTGTTTGCGAGCCGCCACAGGTCGCTGGCGCCGAGGGTCGCGCGGTGCGTCAGATAGAACACGCCAGCCATCGCCATCTGTTTCTTGGTCTCAGCGACGGTCACCGTATGGATCAGAACCTCTTCGAGTCCCAGCGATCGATCACCTTGATAGACGTAG
The DNA here is from genome assembly GCF_030848585.1 of Halobellus sp. H-GB7. NCBI lineage: Archaea > Methanobacteriati > Methanobacteriota > Halobacteria > Halobacteriales > Haloferacaceae > Halobellus > Halobellus sp. H-GB7. The sequence continues at coordinate 101,896 of NZ_JAVDDW010000011.1, forward strand.
GTCTTCGCTGGGTGATAGTCAACACCGTAGCGAGTGAACGCCGAGAACGCAGTCGGTGTCCCATCGACGTTGTCCTTGCTCGTCGCGACCAGTCGGTCGCCGTTCGCGCGGTATTCGGTTTCGAACGGTGTCGTTCGGGTTCTAGCTTCGAGGAACGACCGAAGCGTGTCATCGGTGATAGCATACCCGTCGTCCGTGTGTGCGATCGCACCGGTCTCCTGGATCTCGTTCAAATGCTTGTAGAGCGTGGACTTGGCGAACCCCTGTGTTTGTAACTCCGAAATCGTCCTCGGACCGCCGAGCAGCGCACCCAAAATGTCCTCTTTCGTCCCTATCAGCACGTTCTCGAGTGCGTAGCGGTCGAGGAGCTGGGCAAGCAGTGATGCTTCGTATGTGGTGGCCAATTGGACGCCGTCAGTTCGGTCTACAAGATGAGCGTTTTCGAGGTCGCCAACGACCTCCGACGTCCAGCTCTGACTTTTATTGATTGCATCGGCTAATTCGCCAACCGAGTAGGACTGATCCCGCAAACAGTCGATAACCCGTAGCTCCGCTCCTCTCATAGATTCCAACTCTACCGATTTATTTATCAGTATATCGGTGAATGTGGAATACAGACTCTGGACGCTCAGTATGGGTCGTCAAATGGTGGGGCGGTTGGACAACCGTATTTCGGAGAGACAATTCGATCTGCGAGTCGAACTACTCGAGGGGTGACGTGAACAGACGCCGATACTCATCAAGCCACTCGATCTCGTGGTACGTTATGTTATTCTGAATGTCGTATTCAAGCGGGAGTGAATCCGAACGGTGGGTAGTGAACGTGAGGTTGCTTTCGACACAGGGGCCGTGCTCTGAGACGCACTCGAAGCCATCGTCAACGGGGTATACAACAGTGAACCAGCGAATCTGGAAACCAAAGTGGTCACACACATCTCTGACGACTGCAGCATCGCAATAGGGCGTGTGTACCCACAGTTCCCCGCCAGCGTACGCCTGATCTTTGACGCACCAGACTGCATCGAGAGAGCGGAGAAACTCCGCAGCGCGATTGTAGTGCGCTTCAGTCAGGCGGCCCCACCAGTGGTACACCTCGACATCGTCAACGAGGAACTGGAGGCAATCTCCACACACATCATACGCCCGCTCACCAAGGGAGATTTCGTGGAGTTTGTCGGACTGGGTGGTGTCACACGCATCACACGGCGGGGAAGCATCACTACACTGGCATCCGGAGGATGATCGCTGTTCGGTGTGGATGGAATACCCGCTGTTTGCACTCCCTGGCTTCTGAGATTCGTTTAAGACGGTATTCTCGGTCATTGGTATCTAACCGAGAACCGTCATTTTGAGGCCTCCAGATCGTCTATGGAGGATGTGTAGCCGAGGAAAGAACGCCGGTCGATCGGACTTCCTTGGCCCCCGTGGCCGGATACCGGTTGCCTCTGTGCGAGGTTCGGCACCTACTGTTCAGGCGCGGGAGGAGGTCAAGCGAGTGAACCCTTGTCAATCTCGCCTGCCCACTCTTATCGGAGCATATTGACCTCCGCGCTTGACGTCTCAGAAGTTGTCAGTTCGGAGGCTGCTGGAATCGTCCAATCGCCGAACTACCGCTTCCCATCTCCTACAACCTCTGGGAAGATCCAGATCCAGAACTCGTTGGGTACTACTCGCGCTGTTCGACCTCGAAGATCTCGTCTGCGGTGAGGCCGTGAGCTTCTTTGTGAACTCTCTCACCCGCTTCTTTGCTTGGCCCTTCGAACAGACAGAAAACAGCACCCTCGTCCTCGTCAACCCAGTAGTTCAGGTATTTCACACCGTGTTTCTCTTGAGTCTCGACGTCTTTCTTGTGTGCTTCTACGACATCTTCGACGCTTGCATCCACATCTCGGTGGACGTCCATATACAGTGGCATCCTCAAAAATCAAGACGGCTGTTTTCTTTGTTATAAACAGACGTACTCAGTAAGCCGCAATTATGCAGGCAGGGAGAGATCTACGTTCCCTAGTCTGCGGGCGTTAATCGCGACGATGATCGTCGACAGCGACATAAACACGGCGCCGATCGCCGGCGACAGGAGGATACCGATGGGTGCGAGAATCCCCGCGGCAAGCGGGAGCGCGAACACGTTGTAGCCGGTCGCCCAGACAAGATTTTCTTGCATCTTCCGGTAGCTCGCCTTCGACAGTCGGATGAGCCGCACCACGTCCACCGGGTTGTTGTCGACGAGGATGATATCGCCCGACTCGATGGCGACGTCGGTCCCCGAGCCAATGGCGATACCGACGTCAGCTCTCGTGAGCGCTGGCGCGTCGTTGACGCCGTCGCCGACCATCGCGACGAATTTCCCTTCGGACTGGAGTTGTTCGACCTTTGTGTCCTTCTCCTCGGGCAGCACCTCCGCGAAGTACTGGTCAATACCAAGTTCCTCGGACACAGCCCTCGCGACGTCCTCACTGTCGCCGGTGAGCATTGCCACCTCGATGCCCATCCCGTGCAGCGCCTCGATAGCCTGTCGGCTTTCTTCCCGAATAACGTCCGCCAGCCCGAACGCTGCGGCGATCTCGGATTCATCGTGGACTAGGTAGATAACCGTCTGTGCGTTCGAGCCGGTTTCCTCAGCGAAGGCAGCGATATCGTCGGGTCGTTCGATGCCGAGTTTCTCGATCAGGTTGGGGCCTCCCAGATGAACCGTCTCGCCGTCGACGGTGGCTCTGACACCGAGACCGCGTAGGTTCTCAAAGTTCGAGATGCTCGCTCGCTGTACCGCCCGTTCCTCGGCGGCCTCCCGGATGGCGCGAGCAATCATATGTTCGGAGTCGGCCTCGACACCAGCGGCGATTTCGAACACGCGCTCTTCACTCCAGTCGCCTGCCGTCTCGACGCCGACGACGCCCTGTTCGCCCTTCGTGAGCGTGCCCGTCTTGTCGAACATCACCGTATCGAGGTTCCGGGATTCCTCCATAGCTATGCGGTCGCGGATGAGCATCCCGTTCTGGGCAGCGGTCGAAGTGTTGATTGCGACAACGAGCGGGACGGCCAAGCCAAGTGCGTGGGGACACGCGATGACGAGAACCGTGACCACGCGTTCGAGAACACTAATGTTGACCCCGACTGCGACGATCCACGCGACGGCCGTAATGCCCGCAACGGCGAGTGCGACGTAGAACAGCCACCCTGCTGCGCGGTCCGCTAGGAGCTGCGTGCGGGATTTGGACTGCTGGGCTTCATCAACGAGCCGCATGATGCCCGCCAACGTCGTCTGCTCGCCCGTCTTCGTGATTCTGATGCGGAGGCTCCCGTCCTGGTTGACTGTCCCGGCGACCACTTCTGAGCCGGGTTCCTTGCTCACAGATCTGGACTCGCCGGTGATCATCGATTCGTCGACGGACGACTCGCCCTCGGCAACCTCGCCATCGGCGGGAACCGAAGCACCGGGACGAACGAGTACGACGTCGTCCTCGGAGAGTTCGGAGACTGGCACTACCTGGGTATCCCCACTCTCGGTGACACGCTCGGCGGTGTCGGGCATAAGCTTCGCCAGTTCGTCGAGCGCACCGGAGGCCTGTCGGACCGACCGCATCTCCATCCAGTGGCCCAGGAGCATAATGTCGATCAGCGTGACCAGTTCCCAGAAGAACGGCGTCGTCCCTTCCAGAAACAGGCTCGCGATCGAGTAGACGAACGCGACGGTGATCGCCAGCGAGATCAGCATCATCATCCCTGGCTCACGGTTCTCGAGTTCCGTCCGGGCCATCGATAGGAACGGCACGCCACCGTACGCGAAGATCACGACTGAGAGGACGGGTGTAATCCAGACGCTTCCAGGGAACGACGGCGCCGTGTAGCCGAAGACGTCCTGAATGAACTCGCTGAAGAAGATGACCGGCACCGAGAGCACGAGCGACACCCAGAACCGCCGCCGGAACATCTGCTCGTGGCCCCTGTGATCCGTGTGAGCGGCGTGATCTTTGTGCCCTCCCGTGTGGACGTCCGCGCCTTGGTCGTGTGCGTCGTGATCGTGTTCGCTCTCTCCAGTATGGGCGTGGCTGTGGCCGGATTCGGCTTCGGGATCGTGGGGTGCGTGTTCGTCGGTGCTTCCGTGCTCCGTGGTAGTCTCGCCCGTCCGGTCGTGGTTCGTGTGCTCGGAGGAGTGGGGAGGCTCCGTGATGGATGAGGAATCTGTCTCTCGCCTCCCTCCATCTGCTTCTAACTGGCAAATACGGCAGCAGTAGACGGCTCTCTCGGGATCAGTTTCCGACGAAGTGTCCCGTGTACGCTCGTGGTCTGGGTGGTTGATCATATATTGGGTGTTGGTGCCATTCCCCATTATTTTGTCCGGGACCTGATACTGCGCGGGACGATCATAGCAGCGGACTCGGAAGAGAACGACGGGGTGGTTGTCCGCGAACGTTCTGGGTGTTCTCAGGCGTGGGCTGGGTATCCAGCGTCTTCGACGGCTTGCATGAGGGCCGTGACGTCGGCGTCACCATCGCCGCTCGCCTGTTCGGCCTCTCGGTCGGCACTAGCGTCGGTCTCGCCACTCACCCCTCGAAGTGTCTCTTCGATGGTCTGTTCGCAGTGGCCGCAAGTCATTCCCCCGACGCTGATGATCGTGGACATACACGAGTACGTCCGCTCTCCCTCATATGCGGACTTCCCCTTCGAAACAGCGGATCACCGCCCTCTATAGTTTGGAAACAAAGGGGCTCGTCGTGAGACGCAATTGTTCGTCGCCACCTAGAAGTCGCCTCGAACCGTCGGCCGTCGCGCCCATCCGCGGGTTCCGTCAGCGACGTCCTCGCGGTCGCTGTGTCAGTTAGCATCGTCAGGCATCCTGTATTGGCCGAAATCATCGACGGTGCCGAGTGGGGGGGCACCACACATAATCCACGTCTGCTCCTCCGTGTCGGTGTCGTTCCGAACACTGCGGATGGCATCGGGCCCGATACGAACGACACCGCCTGACGAAACCTCGTGACGGTTGCCATCGATTTCCACAACCCCACCGTCGAGAGCAAGATACACTTCCTCTTGCTGTTCGTGGGTGTGTGGCGCCGTGGTCTCACCGGGCGCAAGGGTCACTGTATTAAGACGCATCTCGCTACAGCCAAGCGGTTCGGTGAGTTTTCGGTGACGGTTCCCCGACTCAGGAAACTGCTCCTGTTCAATCTCTTCCAATTCAACCACGGTGTAATCTGCCGTCATATCCAACAGTCCGACCGTCTGGAAAATAAATCAACGTGGGAACCTTTGGTGGAATCGATATGCACTCACTCTGTGTTAATCGACCTGTGTAGGTGTGGGAAGCCTTCTATGACCTCTTAAAAGGTAATAAATTCCCGCCGTCCTTGATCTCGTTCGCTCGCGTCTGCGTCATACTCAGCGTCCACGTACTGTTTGTACGTAGTGATTACTTCTTGATCACCAACGAGATGAGCCCCATCTTGGAGCGCAGCGTGCGCAACGTGAGTTGGTAGGAACTCGATGTCACTCACATCGGCGTATGCCTGTAGATCCGCGTCGATACGGTTGCATCGGCGGAACCGTTCAGCTTCGGACAGCTCATCTGGGAATCGAAGTGTGATCTCGATATCCGGTGACTCATACGCTGTTCCTCCCGCATATGACCCAAACAGCACTGCGAAGATTACCTCGGTTTGGGCAAGGTACACCTTGATCCCTTCGAGGTCGACTGTTTCGACAGTGGAGTCATCCGGTCTGGGTATAGTGGTACTTCACGTTCCTACGTAATATATTTCCGTAGTAGGTTCCCTGGCAATCGTTACGCTCCTCTCGCCGCTGCCGCCTTCCGGTGAGCAAAGCTCACCGACGTCTCCTTCGCTTCGCTCACGAGACCTCCGCGTCGCTCGCTTTTTGAACAGATACGCGGTCGCCCGCCGATTACGGGGGTAGACGTTCTCCCTGCCAGACAGTCGTGTACTGTTACTCGCGGCTCCCGATTGCATAGATTCGTCCATCGTCAATTCCAACGTAGCACATGCCGTGTGCCAGGGCGACTTCTGTGTCCATGACGTAGCCCGCCATCCCGATGTCTGGAACGGTGATATCGACCGTCCATGCAGGGCTGTCACTCGTCTCGTAGGCAACGACGGAGTCACTCCGTGGAACGACCACACCACCATCGCCGGCAGCAGGCGGTTGGTTGTCCCCGTTTTCGGCAGATCGCCACCGAATCGATCCATCAGAAATGTCGATCGCTACGAGGCCACCGTGATGGGTGTTCACGTACGCCGTCCCGGCGGTGACTGCTGGTGACGGGATCGCGTTGCCGTAGTCTTCGTCAACCACGGTCGTCCGCCACAGCACGGTTCCATCGGCGGTATCAGCTGCGACGAGTTCCTCGGCGATTCCCGGGACGTACAGACGGCCGTCGGCAACCGTCGGTGTGCCCTGAATGTCCGGACAACACTCCTCAGGGGTGGCGATCTGCCTGCTCCACCGTTGGTCCCCAGTCGTCGCAGCGAGTGCGGTGATTCGGCCGTCAGTTAATCCGACGTAGACGCCGTCGCGGTCCGCACAGGTCGGCGTGTAGCACTCCCCTTCGATGGCTGTACGCCACTGTTGGGTGCCATCCAGCGTGTAGGCGTACACTGCGTTATCTTCGTTTCGCGTCGCCAAGTAGCACGTGCCGTCCACAGCTGCTGGCGAACCAGTTACGTCCGGAATCGTCTCCGCCCACTGGGTTGATCCATCACCGCGTGCGAGGGAAGTCAACGTCGCCTCCTCGTAGTCCGGGCCACGAGTCACAGCAAGCAACGTCTCATCGACGAGCGCAAGGCCGACGGCACGGCCTGTTCCGAGATCCATCTGGATCTGCTGCTCGCCGGATTGGGTGTCGAACCCTGCAAGGTAGGCTTCCGAGTGCTCGGCGTCATCCGGTGATTCACTATAGGCGATGTAGACCCGATCCGGGCCGGCGAGCGGTGCCGTTGCGCTATGGGGGTCCTTCCCCGGACGCCGAAGCCACGCGACGTCGACGTCGCCGGATGGGATTGTGGAGGCCGCGTTGCTGGTTCGCCCGCCATCGTGGCCCTCCAGCAGCCAGTGACCGGCGGTCGTGTAGCTCGCGGTGTACGCGTCGTTCGTGAACTGCTTCGGGACCGACTCTCCATCAGAGAGTCCGGGAAGGTTTGGGGTGGTACAGCCTGCGAGTGCCAGGACACCTCCACCGGCTACCGTCTGTCGGAGGAGCTGTCGACGCGTCTGGGGAGCCATATCCCCAGTGGATAGCGCCGGGGCAAACGTCTTCTGGAGGGACAAACAGCTGTTAGCGTCAACTGGGACTCCCTGAAAGCCCCCGGCCGCTCGACGACCGCGACTCGCTGCGCGCCTCATCCCTGCGGTGCTTGGCTGGCGAGAGCCTTGATATTGCAACGAAGATGCGAGCTGTCGCCTATGGCGGCGTTGTAACCGATGGTGATCGACTGGCAGGCCAATCCAGCGACACAGACACAACACAGTGCGATAATGAGGGTCTAGCCGCCGACTTTCCCTGCTCGGAGTGTGTATGCGCTGATCGCCGAAGCTTCCCCAAGTAGCTCGGTACACATCTACACACCACCACGTCTGCGGTTGTTTATTGTCCCCTGAGAGGTGTGCGGGGTGCGTGTAGAGTGCCTCGCTGTCCAAGATAGTAACAAAGAATGTCTACGAAACCGGCTTCGACGAAGACGTATCGAACGACAATACGCCGTGTCCCAAATGCAGCGGCCAAGTGAGAACGAACAGCGTTGAAACAAGCTGTGAGGACTGCGGACTCGTTATTCACGAACAACGAATCGACCACGGTCCTGAATGGAGAACTCACGATCAGGACCAGCGAAAGCGGACGGGCGCTCCACTGACTGCGGCACGTCACGACCGAGGGTTGTCGACCGAGATCGGCCGCTGGAAAGATGCAAACGGGAACGAACTCTCCGGACGAAAGCGTCAGCGGCTATACCGAATGCGGCGTGAACAGACCCGTGGTCGGTTCCAGTCGAAAGCCGACCGAAATCTCGCACACGGGCTGGGCAAAGTCCGCCGGTTAGCGAGCGTCCTCGAGATCTCCGATTCGGTCCGTGACCAAGCGTGCCAGCCCTTCCGGAGTGCCCAGAACGAGGACCTGCTTCGTGGCAGATCTATCGAAGCCATCGCCGCGGCCAGCGTATACGGCGCCTGCCGGTGCAACGGCCGCTCGCAGTTGGTGGACGACGTCAGCGAGATGGCCCGCGTCGCTGAGTCACGGGTTACGAACGCGTACAAAACGCTGAACGAAGAGCTGGGACTCTTGGCCACACCTGTGACCCCGACGATATACATTCTGCGGCTCGCATCCGACCTCGACTGTCCGGAGCGGATCCGACGCCGGGCGCGAGCACTTGCCGAAGCGCTGAGGACGCGGGGGTGACGACAGCGTCCATCCCGCTGGCTTCGCTGCAGCCTGCCTCTACAAGTTCGGACAGGAGTCGGGTCGCTGGCTGACCCAGACTGATATCGCCAAGGTGGCCAACACGTCGACGGCGATCGTCAGGATCCACCGCAACACGCTCGAAGTACAAATCGCCTGAATCAGGATTCGACCGATCAGGGATGTCCGGATCAGCCGTGAAATCGGTACAGCGACGTGACGTATGGCAGTCGGTTGAGCATCCAGATTGTGACTGGGAGTCCCACGACCGTGAGTGCGAGGAACGACGCCACGTTCGCCCACAGCAGGCTGAGCCACCAGCCGATGAAGACGAAGTAAATCGCCCGGACGGCGAGCGACCGTTGCCCTCGCGTCGAGTCGGGTTCCGACAGGGACCGCGGCTCCGCGAGAGTGAGCACCGTTGGCACGAGGTTGATCAGTTTGATCCCGATCGGGAGCAGGACGACCGTGACGTTCAGCAGCCACGCAGTGTTGACGACGATCGGTGTCACCCACCAGCCGACGAACACGAACCATAGCGCACGAACCAGAACGGATCGTTGTGTCATCACGATCGATAGATGCTCGGGACGGTAATCTGTATCGCCGAGTCCGGGGATGTTACGCCAACCATTATGCGGGCGTTTACGATATTTGCCATCCAGCGGCCCCTGACAACGCTCCCGTACGGATGCACCAAAACATAATTTTTTGTAGGGAACTATTTGTTTCTGAATGGCGTAGCATCCAGTATGACCGAGACGTGGGACGACGTCAACGAGCAGGTCAAAGCGGACTGGAGAGACGACACCACGCCGTTTGAGCGAGTGTACGAAATCGTCGAACAGACCCACGACGGGCAGTCAGCCGCCGAGATCGCCGACCGCGCCCTCGTGAGCGAGCCGACGGCGCGTCGCCACTGCAAGACGCTCGTGAACACCGGGTTTGCAGAAACAGAACCAGACGGGCAAACAACGCTGTACAAGCGAAACAGCGACCGGATCTTGATGTCTCGAATTCGTGAGCTATGTGAGGAGGTTGATCGGCCGGAGTTGCTCGACAGCATCAAGGATATGAAGGCCGAAATCCGGCGCTACGAGGACCGTTACGACGTGGTGTCACCGGAGGAACTCGCCCAGCAACTTGACGCCGACGAGACGGACGGCTGGGACGATCTCACCGCCTGGCGGACGACGCGGCAGAATCTCGCCGTTGCCCAAGCCGCACTCGCCTACGACGAGGCCAGCCACCAGTTCGCTGTATGAGCGATGACGACCGTGCCGGCGAGTTCGGACCAATCTATCTGCCGGCACTCCTGCGGATTCGTGAGCTCTGGCTCGAACTCGAACCGCTTGTCGACGAAACAGCGTACGACGACGTCGTCGCGTCCACGGAAATACAGATCAGTCTCAGCGAGGGGCTCGGCTTGATATCCAGTGGAGCGAACTGGGGTGTATTCGTTCCATTACGTCGATAGCGACGACGTTAACTGGCGCTTCGGTCGCCACCCGAATACACACTCTCCTGAGGTTCATTTCCATCCTCTGACCGAGGTGTCACTCGTGACGCGTGCCGTCCATACGACGTGGCGAGCGGCATACGAGACCGGGGATCTAGACCGACTGAATAGTGATCAAATCCACCGTGAGGATGCCTACGGACCGCGACCATCCCGAGCGGTTGGATGAGTTGTCCCCCGAGGGGGCGCGGCAGTGTCTCATTCGGTTCCTCGGGCGGCAGGACCTCGCCGAGCACGAGGAGATCTACGACGAACTCGCGACCGAGTATACCCCCAAGCTGCGGATTTCCGTCGTACTGCAATAGTTTCGTGGCTTCTCTCAGAGTGAGACCGTTCCGATCCGAAGCGCAAGCGAGATCGACGTATCGGTTTTTCCCGTTCGCGCTGGAACATCGTCCACGCATATGGACGTAACCGAGGACACGGTTCGAGATGTCTGCACGGACGCGGTCTTCGAACGCGGCGAACGATACCGTGACGAGGGTCGTATCCACGAAATACACCGCGTCGACAGCACCGTCACCGCCGTCGTGAGCGGCAGCCGTCAATACGATGTTCGTGTTGACCTCACTACCGACGGGTTTGCCCCGTGGTGTGATTGTCCGTACGACGGGCCGGGAGCGTGCAAGCACGTCGTCGCCGTGTTGCTTCGGTGTGTTGACGACCGTCCCCCAGACGAAGGCGATCAACTCGACGCTGCACTCAACAGTGCCGGCGCCGGCGAACTCCGCGCATTCCTGCGTGAAGAACTCGCGATCGATACGAATCTCCGCGCCCGGTTTCTCGCCCGAGTCGGCGAGCCGACGAGACAGTCGGCTGATGAGCTTCGTACCTTGATCAACCGGCGGTTCGAAGAGACGAACCCTGAGTACGACGTCGTCTTTGAACCGGTCGACTTCACGCAGTGGTTCGATCTCGCGGACGAGTACCGCGAGCAGGATCGGTACGCGTCAGCGGCGACCGTCTACCGGGTACTCATCGAGTCTCTCGATGACAATATGGAGCGCGTCGACGGCGCGTACGACCACTTCTCGAGTGCGTTCAGTCGGGCACTCAACGGGTACGTCGACTGTGTCGCGGCCGCGGAGCGTGACGCTGATGCCGTCACTGACGCCGTCGCATTCCTCAACGAGCGGGCAATGTCGGGAACGCCGTTCCTCGCGGAACACTTCGAGAAGGCCGCGGTTGAACTCCGGGAAACGGCGGGCGAGCAGTCCTGCGAGTAGCTGTGTCAACTACGTTCGGACCGCTCGATGATATCCACAAGTTCGAAGATCGCGAGAATTAGTTTGCTACACGGTCAGCCACGTCAATCCGCTGTTCGCGAGCGGCTTCGACATCCGAGTAGAGCGCCAACGCGTGCTTGATTAGCCGGCAGTCTTCCAGATTCTCCTCCCAGCACGTGATCACGTCACGGCGTTCGTGAAGTTCCTCACTTGTGAGGTCGCCATCGGCGAGCGACTGTTCGAGTTCTTCCCACGTCTCGACGCGGTCCTCGATGGCGCCGACGACGCGGTGTGGATGGTTCCAGCGATGGGGCTGACCGGATCTACTGGCGTGGCTGCGGCTGATCGCCAGGTGTCGTCGGTACCGACGACTCAGGAACTCGACTATCAAAACTGTGGGCGAGCGACCGACCATCGGTTCAAGACCTGCGAGTCGGTCCCGGATGAGTCGTGGACAGGGCAACCGATCTGGGAGTGCCGAGTGTGTGATTCGGCTCGCTACGGACCCAGTCTCGAGTAGCGCCAGTGGTGGGCGTCGATTAACCAACACCCTGCGAGAAGTGTCGAGCCCGTTGGTTAAGGCCGTGATTTCCTGCAATCCCGACGCCAGTCTCGATGGGGAGTCTTTCCGCGCCGGCGAGCGGTAAGGCGCTTCCGATGGAGCAAGAGTCCAAGCAGGGCTAACCGGATGCACCGTGTGCTCAGCAAAGTCAACCGGCTCGACGTCGATTGGTTGGACAACGCAGATCGAGAGCGAGTCGTTTCAGCGTGTCTTTGAGCGGACGCGGCGGCGAAAGCTCGCGAACGTCGATCGTCTCGTGCGATCGGTTGGTGCAGCAGTCACAGACCAGTACGAGGATGTGCCGTCCCTATCCGAAACACGGCCCTGTACGGAGAGGTGGTTGTGCCGAAAATGTCCGAACGGTCCAGACACGGCCACACCCGGATCCGGGAAGCGAACACGTTCGGCTATGTTCCTTTGTCAGTTCCCAACGAACGATAGTCAAGTGACGATGTCCAGTTCACCCCGCGATCACGAACGACGACGCCGAACCGATCACGGACCGCGTTCACGACAACTCGTGGTCCGCGAACCTCGAAACGCCCGCACACGCAGACGACCGCGAACTCGTCGTCGAACAGGCGGTCGCCGCCGTCGACCACACAGCCCCGGAAATCACGTCGACCTCGTCACACACGGTGACCACGGACACCCGGAGACGTATCTCTACAACGCGCTGGCCGACGCGTTCGACCACGAACTTGACTGGGAGCACGTCGCGCAGTGCGGCTGTGGCGGACACGTCGTCCGCGTCGACGTTGAGTAACGTCTACCCACACCACGGATGAATCAACACGTGGTGCATACGATTGCGATATCCGAGAGCACCCACAACGAGTGGTACCGCTCCGTTCACTCGTCTCCATTTGGAGTCCCGACGACTTACCACCCTCGAGAACGAAGCCGTATACAGAAATACAGTATGGACTCACGAGAATCTGGTCCTCCTCACGGCGAAGAACCCCTTGGCACGCCGCCAGTCCCCTGTGCTGCTTGCGAGGCGGCACTGCAGTCGCCGGAACAGCAGTACCTCTCGTTTTTGCTGCTCGATCAATTTACGATTCCCGTCGCCGGGTGTGAGGAGCATCTGGAACAGTTCGCAACCACGTGTGGGTATACGACGGACGACAAGGCAGAGCTCATTGCCCATCGGCCTGCAGGGGGAATCGGCTGCCCGAGTTGCCATCTCGCGCCCTATACCCTACACCAACCCGTTATTCCGGTCGGTACTGGTGCGGTGAGTATCCTCGCTTGTCCAGAACACCAATCCGAGATTATCAATCGCTTCCAAGCCGGACTCGATACACAACAGCAACTTACGACCTCCCTCCAGAGCTCGCAGGGAGCGAATTTCTGAGACGACTACAAACAGATGCCACTCTCGTAGGTTGGAGCCAGAGAAAGGCGCAAGACAGCACGAGGTTGTGTGACAACTACTGTCCTGCACCGGCAGCATTTTGTGTACGGACGCCAGTCGGAGATAGATTTTTGGCTTGGGTAAAATCCGCGGGTCGCTGTTTAAGAAAGTCTTTTATGTCATTTGTGGCGTGGCCATCCGTGTTCGGTTAACACTCCCAGTAATATCCTATGGGGTTCGAGATTGCCTGAACCGGGCGTAGACGGCGGAATCGACCGATGCTCAGACCCTCCAGAACCGTCGGCTCGGGCTTAACCGAACACCGATGGTGGCGTGGCATATCGGGTGCCCGCGACGTAGAAGCCACCGACAATTACGCTAATCAACAGTCCAGTCGCGAGACTCACGGTTACCCACTCGTAGGGCGAGACAGCGATTGCTCTCGGCTTGAGGAGTTGGAAGTACGTGTACTCTAGGTGGTCTGCATATACGTAGGGGACGAGAAACCCACCGAAACAACTGATCCCGAAGCCAGTTGCCAGCAGCAGACGCCTAGCCGAGGAGAGTCCACGCTGGCCAGTGTCGTAGTAAACACCCCCAAAGACGAGTAGAGCGACGAACAGACCAGCGACGCTCAAGATAGCGAGGTACAAGCCGTGCATACTAGCGAAATCTGCAAACAACAACATAAGACTGCTGTCCGTGATGCCATTTGCTCTCTGAGGTTGGTGGTGCGGTACTTCTAGGAGCAGAGCCCGTTCCCGTTCGCAATACTCTAATGAAAGCAAAGTATACAAATCTAATATGACATACGAGGATCTCGATGCGCATCTTCTCAACCACTTGCTCGGAGATGGCCGTGCCAGTCTCCGAAGCCTCGCTGCAGAGCTTGATGTTTCGGTGACAACAGCCTCGAATCATCTCCAGAGTCTCGAAGATGACGGAGTGATCGCGGGGTATTCCCCACGGATCAATTACGAGGCATTAGGATACGATGTCACCGCTATTCTCCAGCTAAAAGTTGAGGGACGAGCCATCCCTGAAGTCACCACACAGCTTCGCGAACAGCAGCAGATGACAGCTGTATACGAGGTGACGGGAGACTATGATATCATTGCGGTTGGGAAATTCCGCGATACGGACGAAATGAATGAGCAAATTAAGCGCGTGCTCACAGACACGGAGGTACGAGACTCCAACACCAGCGTGGTGCTTAATTCAGTTCTTGAGGGAAACCAGTTTGAGCTCAACACCGACAAGTAAGTCGTGGAAGCACCTGACTTCGAGGCTCTGATTCCCCCGGAGGAGTTGGTGCGCAGCGACGAACGCGGGACGACTTCGTCGACGTCGTCCTAAGCTGAAGCCGGATTATAGAGATTCGAGGCGAATACCCCCGCCTTCCCGTGAGGGACGAGCGTTCCGACACCTGTTGTCGGAACCGAGGACTGAACAGGCGGGGGATGAAGCCGACACGGTGAGCAACAGACCACCGAGTGACTGCCCGGCAGGATATTCCACGGTTAACCGACACTATTAACACTATTCTACTCATAACTGGTTATGAAGCAGGACGATGCTGGAGACGACCCGCACCTACGTCGCCAAAATCACGAACCACCAGCAGGTTCGTGACGACCTCGATGCGTGCGGGTTTGCAGCATCAAAACTGTGGAACATCGGACGCTACTACATCCAAGGTCGGTGGGACGACGACAGTGAGATTCCTGACGAGAAGGAATTGAAATCAGAATTGAAAGACCACGAACGCTACAGTGACCTACATTCGCAGTCAAGTCAGCGAGTTCTCGAAGAACTTGCTGAGGCGTTCACGGGTTGGTACAACTCCGACGACGGCAACAACCCGCCGGGCTACCGGAAACGTGGCGACCGACACCCACGCTCGACTGTGACGTGGAAACAGAAAGGCATCAAACACGACGACAAACACGGGCAGGTTCGCCTCTCGAAAGGCTGGAACCTGAAAGACGGGCGCTCAGACTTCATCCTCGCGGAATACGAGACGCGACCGGACGTGACTGTTGAGAACATCCAGCAGGTCCGGGCAGTCTGGAATGGCGGCCGATGGGAATTG